>JABHZL010000042.1 GCA_018656645.1 Phycisphaerae bacterium | reverse complement strand
CTGCTGGTGTAGATCTTGTTGGTGATGTGTATTCCATCGATGTCGTGACTCCTAACCTGCCTTCATGGTCTGGTGTTGGCGAATTGGTGAGTTTTGATATTGACGTAACTCTACCAGCTGGAGAATACTACATTGCTGTGATTCCTTGGAATGATTTTAGTGTAAATGGTCAAACAGGAATCGCCGAGTACATTGGTGCCGCAGGTGACGGTGTGTTCTGGCAAGCAAATCCTAATGGTGGCTTCGGATTTGGTACGTGGCAACAAGGGGTAGGTGATTCTGCTTATCGCTTGACCGTCGAGTAACTTCTTGTAACTCTTAGAAAGGGACGACCATTTGGTCGTCCCTTTTTTTATTGTTTGCGAAAAGCACGATGTGGACATGGCCTTGCAATGTCGTCAGGTATCCTCATTGGTGTTGGCAACATAAATACACATTGCCAGAGAGGCGCTGTGCTAGATAGGTTTACGAGCTGGGCAAATAAGATTTGCAAATAATAAACCAGTTACGAGTCCCCCAGCAATGGTAAAGACTGTCATGACAAGACTGATGCTCGCAGTGGATTTTGTTTGGATGAGGTTCTCAACACTTTGAAGACCAAGTCCGCCGGGGACGAGTAACATCATGCCCGGAACAGTGAGCGTCGCAGCTGGGGCATCTACTATCCTTCGATAGAGATTGCCAGAAATGCCAACCATGAACGCGCCAATTGTGACACCTAGTTCAGGACCAAAATTCTCACCTCCAAAACGTGCACAAACAAAGCCCAACGCACCTGAAAGAATAATCCACGGCATGTCACGTAACTTTGCATCAAATAACAGAGAGAGAGCAATGCCAGAAAGAAGCAATGCAGGAATAAACGTCCATGGTTCAAGTGGGGTTGCAGCTGATGCGTGCACTCCAGGAATTGTGGTTGCTAGTTTTTCCCCGATAAGTGACCCGATAGTCAACGCTAAAAAACCCATAAGCGCTTGCATCAACCTCGCGGATCCAGATGCAAGATGTCTTGTCGCTAATTCATTAATTGCCAAAGTTGTGGTAAGCCCTGGAAGCAGGACAACTATTGCAGCAAGAATAACAACTGCAGGTGAGAGTGAAGGTACAAAGAGTGTCGCAATCCAAGCAATAAAAGAGGCAGAGGTAGCAGCAAGCAAATCTGCAAGAGGTTCGCGCTCGGATTTTTTCGCTGGCATCAGCATGATAAAACCAACAATGAGGCCGGCAAGACCTGAAACGAGAATTTCAGGAACTCCCCCACCAAAAAAACGAGCAGCAGCGCAACCTGCAAGACTGAATCCGAAAATCATGCTCTTGCCACCCCATTCTGTAGGGGAAGCTTGCACTTGTTTCAGATCCGCAAGCGCTTTGTCGTGTGAGATTGTTTGATCAAGAATGCGGTTGAGAATTTTGTCAACTTTCCCTAATCGTGCAAGATCAAAAAAACCAGGTTCAACTCGAATTATTGCAGTTTGCATTTGGTGCGGCTCTCCAAAGGAGAGCATCAACGATGTTGGAACTGAAAATACAGAGACGGTCATGCCTAGGGCTTCACCAGCCTCTTTGACAGCACATTCAAGGCGATGTGCAGGTGTGCCGAAGGCATGCAATGCTTTAGCCAACTCAATAATGAGAGGCAATATCTTTTCGCGTTCTTGGTCTGTCATTCGCTATGTGTTCTTTTGTGTAAGTCACTTCGATCACTTTAGTTTCGCCTGAAACGATCGATAGATCATGTACTTCAAATACAATTGTACTCGGATTACGCATTGTATACCTATACATGACAGGCTTGTCATGCTCATCAGTCATCCACTCATCCGTGGTTCCCCAGAGCGTTAGAACATCGCCAGACTTGTCAAGAATTCCCTCTGCAGTTCTGGTAGAAGTATTCAAGTTATCAATATACACAACAGTGAATTTATGTTTGTAATTGTCAAACCCTAATGTCACTTTACCTTCTAATTCTATCCCTAAAAAGTCGCCTTGATACCCCATCTCTAGAAATCGCCCTCCTAAGATCATGGTGTTTTTTGATGTGCCTTTTTGTGGCTCAGTATCCATGACGATGGAGGAAGTTGTCCATGTCCCAGTGAATCGTTCAAGGAATGAGTGTTGATCACTGGGCGCTGCATAGATTTCGCCCTTCTTCATCATTTTTGCAAGATATTCTCCTGGCCCCTCAGGAGTTTGCAGGCTCGATGTGATGACTGAACTGAGAGAAAGCGTCATTAATATAGAGATTGTATTCATGGCGATGGAAACTCCTACGAATTGGGGTATGGTAAACTTCACATATGCAGAGAATTTTAAAAATAATCGTCATAGCAGCGTTGTTCTCCTCAATCATTTCTTGTTCGTTGTATGAAGAGCCCTCTGCTGAGCCCGCTTCAAAACAAGGTGAACAGCAAGTTGAAATGCCAAAATCTCAGATGGAAACTCCCAGTAGGACACCAAGTGTGGGTCCCGATATCACCTTTGATTTTGATGAATATGATTTTGGAGAGATTTGGGATAACAAATCCGTTGATTGCATTTTTCCTTTCATCAATCATGGCACAGAAACGCTCGTGATTAAAGATATGAAAGCTGGCTGTGGATGCACAAAACCTGTTGCAGACAAAAAAATACTACAACCAGGAGAGCAAAGCATCATTCGGGTACGTTTTGATCCAAAAGGCAAATCGAAAAAGCAAGACAAGAAAGTCACCATCTTTTCCAATGCTTCCCTTGAGCCTGAGAAAACATTTTGGATTCGTTCAAACGTACTGCCAATTGTTGATGTGAATCCTAAGTTTGTCCAACTTGGTGAAATGACAATGGGTCAAGAAACTACAAGCACATTTTCGTTTACACCAGCACCAGCTGACTTTGTGATTACTGATATTAAAGGCACCGGCAAGCATGGGGAATTCGTCACTGGCCAAGAAATAGATACACCTGTCGGTCTGCCAAAGCAAATACAAATCAAAATCTCTCCAGATATGCCTTGGGGCGCTTTCCATAGCCAGTTAGCAGTGACTGGTAAGGGGACAATGCCAGATGGCACCCCTATCGAGCATACATTTACGGTTTTTGCGAATGGAAAAACATTTGGCAAACTCAAAGCAAGTGATTTTATTGCTCGGTTAGGCTCTTTGGTGAGTGGAGGTGCGTATCACAAACAGATTAGAATTTACAGAACAGATGGTGAAATGTTTGCAATTACCAATGCTACTATCTTAAGTCCGAATGTTGATGGCCTGAACGCAACGGCTGTTCAAGTTCCATCGACTGAAGGTATGGCGTATGAAGTAGTTGTCAGTGGAACACTCCCTGCGAATTATGTTGGTCAAGTTTCTGGAGAATTGCTCGTGCAGACTG
>JABHZL010000044.1 GCA_018656645.1 Phycisphaerae bacterium | reverse complement strand
GTTTCTGTCACCCCGTCACACAGTATTTCATTGGCCAACCGACTAGCAGATCGCTCATCGAGATCGCCTTCGATCAAATAGACTGCCGTTGAATCAATCGAGGTTGGTATCGCTGCTATTCCTGCGGCTTGTGCTTTGTGGAGCGCGTCCTCACCGCGTGGATCTAAACTTCCTGTGGCGAGGGTTGGGCGAACTTCTATTCGATGCATTGCCATATATGTATAGCGTACCAAAGTGCGTCGTTTCGTTACCATGTAAAGCATGGCAAAGAGAACGCAATATGAATTGTTTACTGATGGGGCATGTCTTGGAAATCCCGGACCGGGAGGCTGGGCTTTTATTTTGAGATGCAAAGACGAAGAAGTTGTCGGGAGTGGTGGCGAGGCGAATACAACGAATCAGCGAATGGAAGTGACCGCTGTGCTTCGCGCACTTGAATCTTTGGAAGAACCCGCCTCAATTGTCATCCACGCTGATAGTAAATACGTCACAGACGGTTTAACAAAGTGGATGGATGGTTGGCTGAAAAAGGGTTGGAAAAATGCAGCGAAAAAACCTGTGAAAAATCAGGATTTGTGGAAGCCGCTTGCTCAATTGCGGGAAAAGCATGAAATCACTACCAATTGGGTCAAAGGGCACGATGGGCACACAGAAAATGAGCGCTGTGATACGCTTGCTTCAGCAGAAGCAGAAAATTTCTTGCGATAAAACCTTTTTTGCTTTACGGTGTACAACATGCAAAACATAAGAACCATCGTACTGATGCTCGCATGTGTCATGGTTGCTGCTTCTGGATTTGCACACGATCTAGCGCCCGATTGGATCAAAAAAGAAAATCTTGATAACGGGGTGTACGTTTCGGTTGATTCACCTTGGGTAATCCGCAAAAGTGGTGTGTTTCCTCTTTCGGTGAAGGTACTCAACGTGTGCTCAAAGAGTGAAACTATTTTGCGTGAAATTCGCGTGATCGGCTGTGATGGAAAATCCAGTGTGTATGTTTATAACAAAATGCTCAAATCTTTCACTCCTAAATATGAACAAGCACTTGATGCAAAAAAAGCCATGATTGTTGCTGATAAAGAACGAGATCGAACTCGGATGCAGGAAGCACATGATTCCTTCGGAGAAGCAATTGGAGTCATCAGGTCGCAAGCGGTGATTGCAAAGTGGACAATGTCAACAGATTGCATTCCAATCGCGATCGAGGTCGTGTTGGTTGAAGATGGTGTTAATAAAAATATTCGTAAGCAGGTTGATACTACACGTACATCTCCCCTCCCACGAGGCGGGGCGCCAGATATGGTTATAAGTTTTGATGAAAACTGTAAACCGATAGTAAGTGAACCACGCTCGTTATCAACGATGTGGTGGTTTGCTGGTGATCAACATATTCATACTTCTTTTTCAGTCGATGCTGTCATTCTTGATGGAACCGAAGAAGAGCCTTACGAATATTCGCAAGGAGCAGAGGCAATTGGTTTGGATTGGGCAATTTTTACAGACCACTCCAACATTACTTATTCTGAAGTTTGGGGTGACCGAGACTGGTATGTTTCGTCACAGTTTGACTGGGGACAGGCGGAATGTCAGCAATATCGCAACGACCACGATTGGATGTCTATTTACAGTCAAGAAATGGGTTTAGGAGAACAGGGATTTTGGGATTTGGCGTCACATATGCTTTGTTTACCTTTAGAAACAGACCTAGCTGGTATGTTGTCAAACCCTTCAGAAGGCTTGGTGTATGGACATGCGGAATGTGAATCGGAACAAATTATTATTGATCGAATTAATAATGCTGGAGCATTTGGTTTTATTGCGCATCCTTATGATTGGGAATACTTAGCTTTTTATGAGTGGGACTGGGGAAATGGCACAAATGGTTGGGCGGGGATGGAATTAATTTGTGCATCTGATGGTTCGTACTCGAGTGAAGATTGGTCTACGTGGTACAAATGGCATGATTTGCTTGGTGGAATTGGATCACCAACAAATGGGGAATTGCCAAACCGCTCTGGTTGGCCAAATAAATTTCCAGTTGGCATAGGTAATAGTGATGCCCACGAGCCAGGAAGAGTTGGTCGGTGTTGGACGTACGTTGCGATGGAGAAAGTCACAAGACCTAATTTGAAAGAGGCGATGCTAGGCGGGCGGTGCATTCCATCCAACGGTCCCTTGGCATGGGTCAATGTCAATGGTGCAATAACAGGTAGCGTCGCTCTCATTCCTGAAAACTGGTCACAAACAGTTGTTTCTGTCAGAACGAACGAGTCTATGGGATACGCTGGAGATTTTCGTACGCACGTTATCGTTGATGGCGAAACACGTTTCACAATTGAGCCAAGTGGTGTTCCATACTATTCGCTTGACTTCAACATTCCCGATTTAAATCTTACAGAAGAAGATCATTTCATCACGATGCGATGTGAAAAAGGAGGATTGATCGCTATGGCAAATCCCGTTTGGCTTCAGCACACCATCGTTGGTGATATTGACGGTGATGGAGTGGTTGGGATCACTGATTTGCTCACGATTATCGATCATTGGGGCGAGTGTTCAAATTGCATCAGTGATCTCGATCATGATGGTGAAGTGGGAGTAAACGATTTGCTTCAACTCATTTCACTCTGGTGAGGGTGGTGCCTAGCACTAGGGTATCCCTAGGGGGCACCCCAGTGCCAGTCGCCCTAGTTATCGGACTGTTGGCAAGGTGTGGAAGAGTTGCTTATTACGCCAAAATTGGTATGATGTGCGGCTCGCCTAAATAAGGGCAACAGAATTAGAACACCTCGGAAACCTCTTTATGCCAACGATTAATCAACTCGTACGAAAACCACGCAAGACACCTAAAGTTAAATCTAAGGTTCGCGACCTTGACGGCTCACCACAAAAACGTGGCGTCTGCCTCCAGGTTCGTACAGTGACACCCAAGAAGCCAAACTCTGCGCTTCGTAAGGTCGCCCGTGTTCGTTTATCAAACGGCAAAGAAATTTCAGCATACATCGGTGGTGAAGGTCACAACCTTCAAGAACACTCCATCGTTCTTGTTCGTGGCGGTCGTGTTCGCGACCTTCCGGGTGTTCGATATCACGTCGTTCGAGGCTCACTCGATACGCTCGGCGTTGATGCACGTAAACAAGGTCGTTCCAAGTACGGAACCAAGAAAGGCAAGTAATCACAGTTCAGGGATCGCTCCCCTACTCACATTATGTGAACTGTGGTGAACAAACGGTTGAACTTTTCAACCATTGATAGCCAAAGAAGGAAAACAAATGGCAGGACGAATTACTAAATCAGAAGATCAATTGAAACCAGACCCTAAATTTGGTGACAAAGTACTCGCAAAATTTATCAATTGCATCATGAAGGATGGCAAAAAAGCTGTCGCACAACGTGTTGTTTATGACGCGCTTGATCAACTTGAAGCACGATTGAAAAAAGAAAAACCATCTGGTGACGATGCCCCAAAGAACTCACTAGATGTCTTCCACAAAGCGCTCGAAAACGTTCGACCCAACGTCGAAGTTCGCTCAAAGCGCGTTGGTGGGGCAAACTACCAAGTTCCAATGCCTGTGAACGCACGACGTCGGCAAAGCCTTACTTTTCGCTGGATCATTACTGCTTGCCGTGCTGAAAAAGGAAAGCCCATGGCACGGTGCCTCTCCAAGGAACTTTGGGACGCATCCAACAATGAAGGCAAAGCTGTAAACACCCGAGAACAAACGCACAGAATGGCAGAAGCCAACAAGGCATTCTCACACTTCGCGTTTTAAAATTACCACACACGATACTTTTCAAAGACCTACCATGTACACATGGTAGGTCTTTTTCTATTAGCCGCAGTGACCACAATTTCTGCTACCCCAATCCAAAATTCAAATGATGTCATTGTGCAATTAGCAACACGTGGAAAAGCGTTGCTAGTGAGTGAAGAGTCACCAGATAAGCGATTTAAACTAGAAAATATTAACAACATTGACACACGCGTGTTTGAACAACGCATCATAAAGCCAACCCACAATGACCCATTTGTCGATGCTTATATCCGGTGGAAGCTTACTTCCTTCCCAATTCATCTCCCTCAGCTTTCTGACATTGCGTTTCAAAAACTACTTGAACAATTACCAAAATACCCAGAGAATCCCCGTGCAAACAAAACGCTTTGCGATTCGGTGGCAAGGGCTGCAGCGATCGGCAGACCTTTGAACAGACCAGAAATTCTTTCTTTAAAAAACAAACTAGAAGAGTCAAACACACAATATAAAATTGCGAAATCGCAAATGACTCCAGCTGATATGTTTCGGTTATGGGTTATCGAAGAATTGCAGAATAAACCTTCCCTGCTTAGCCTTGCACATTTAGAGCGCATTGCTGCAACCGTTTCTGCTGGTTGGAATGCTCGCAAAGCGGTAGCTCAGGCAGAAACAGCTTTTACAACTATAAACGCAAACGGTGGACTTCCTCCGGATGCACAAAATGAATTACACATTATTTGCTCGCGTATTTCAGGAATCAACCGCCTTACACTTCGGGATGTCGACATTTCCTTTGAAGGCACGATAGTTCCACACTGGCAATCGACGGCGGTAGATGAATTTGATCTCAAACGACTACTCCGCCTGCTGAGAAAAACAACTGAAACTACCGACGGTTTTCTTGGTCGAGATAGAAAACCACCTGTAAAATCTACACCATGACCGTTTCCGATCGATATAACAGACAAAGACTTGTTTCCGGCATTGGTGATGCGGGGCAAGAGAACATCGGTAGAGGGCACGTTGCCATTGTCGGTGTTGGCGCACTTGGTTGCATGTCTGCAGACATGCTAGCTCGCGCGGGAGTGGGAACAATCACACTCATTGACCGAGATATTGTTGAGTTTACAAATCTACAGCGTCAAGTTTTGTTTACAGAAGATGATGCAAAAACGCATCAACCAAAAGCAGCAGCAGCAGCAAAACATTTATCTTCAGTTAATAGTGAAATACAAATCATATCGCACGTTGAAGATCTCACACCGAAAAATGTAAACCGTTTACTTGACGGGGCAGACATTATTATCGACGGGCTAGACAATTTTAACACGCGTTATGTTCTCAACGACTATGCTGTTAAGAACAATATTCCATTTCTTTTCGCAGGTGTTATAGCCGCGAGCGGAAACGTGATGACAATAATTCCAAGTGTGACCCCTTGTTTGCGCTGCCTGTTTCCAGAGCCACCACCCGCTGGTTTGCAAGAAACATGTGACACAGCAGGAATCATTGCACCCGCAATTGGCATCGCCGCATCTTGCCAATGCAGCGACGCACTCAAAATACTATCGAATAATCTTGAAAAAGTTTCGCCAACACTGCTCGTTTTTGATCTCTGGAACACACAATCAAGTAGGCTTGAAACTGGAAGTCCAAATGAATCGTGTGAATGTTGTTCCAAAAATAATTACGTGTTTTTGGAATCCACTGATTCCCCAGAAGCCGCCGCACTCTGTGGACAAAACGCAGTGCAAATTCCGAGTAGCGGCGCAATTGATCTTAAAACGTTAGCAAACAGGTTAAAAGACCATGGCTCATTTACGCAAACTGGCCCCGTCCTTCGTGGGTCCCTTTTTGAAGAACTTTCTGCTGATGAAAAAAACATCGTTTTGCTCTGTTTTGAGGACGGACGCGTTATCATCCATGGCACAAGCGATGTTGGGCGTGCAAAAGCCATTTTTGCAAGATTTATTGGTAATTAGCGTCGTTTTTTTCTATACTGTGGGGCTCTTATGACTACAAACACTTCAATTGAAACAAAACCAACTCCCATAGCTTCATGCCACGAGAGCCCAGTCACCCTTCGCACACTTAGGAAGTGGTCCAAAGAAGGTTCCAAGTGGGCATGCCTCACCTGCTATGACGCCACAACCGCTCGAATCATGGCAACTGCAGGGTTACCAACGATGCTTGTAGGGGACACTGCTGCGGAAATGATTCTTGGATACAAGAGCACGATTCATGCACCGCTTGATTTTCTCGTTACCCTTACCGCAGCAGTAAAGCGAGGCGCTCCAAACGTCTTTGTGATGGGCGATATGCCGTTTTTAAGTTATCAAGTTGATGAATCTTTAGCAATCGAAAATGCTGGTATGTTCTTAACCGAAGGAACAGCAGACGCAGTAAAACTGGAAGTTGATGGAAAGTGGACTCGGCGCGTTGAGGCTATTTGTGATGCTGGCATTGCCGCAATTGCACACCTTGGCTCACGACCACAACAAGCCAAACAAACTGGTGGTTACACAACCGCGGGTAGATCTGCGGTGGCTGCAAAAATAATTGTTGAAGATGCTATTGCTATGGAACAGGCTGGCGCATCAATGTTGCTTCTTGAGGCTGTCCCAGAAGAAGTATCTTGTGCTGTTGTAGAAGCAACAAGTGTTCCCGTCATTGGATGCGGTGCTGGTACAGCGTGTCACGGTCAAGTTGTCGTCATGCAGGATCTCGCAGGTATGACACCGTGGCAACCATCATTTGCTCAACCAACTTCAAACATTGGAGAAGCAATTGCAAATGTTGCAACATCGTGGATGCAAAATGTGTCCACAAATAATCTAGGAAAACACCCCTACAGCATGCATGAGGGCGAATCAGAACTATTTAAAGAACGACCCTGACAGGCTGCCATAAGCTCTTTTGTTACACAGTGATTTGGGTTATGTATCACATCTTCGACTGGGCCTTGTTCAACAATTTTTCCTTCGTGCATGAGAGCGACGTGGTCGCAAAAATGGTGTACAACCGCAAGGTCGTGCGAAATAAACAATATTGTTAGATCAAGTTCGTCTCGTAAATCGGAAAGAAGGTTTAGTATTTTTGCCTGCACGCTTACATCAAGCGCCGATGTTGGCTCATCACAAACAAGCAATTCTGGTTTAAGTGCAATCGCTCTGGCGATTGCAATTCTTTGTTTTTGCCCACCAGAAAATTCGTGAGGATATTTTTCGCCATCGCCTTCTTGCAGCCCTACTTGTTGTAACAATGTTGTTACTCGGTTTTGAAGTTCAACACCTTTCGCAATTTTGTGCACAAGCAAGGGCTCTGAAATAATAGAACGAACCTTCGCGTATGGATTAAGGGAACCGCCTGGATCCTGAAACACCATTTGCATTCGCTTTTTGATAGATTGTGTTCCTATCGAAATCCCATCAAACAAAATTTCGCCTTTGGTTGGTTGAACCAACTGCATCACTGCCCTTGCGAGTGTTGATTTTCCCGAACCACTCTGCCCAACAATGCCGAGTGTTTTACCCCTTTCGATTGAAAGCGAGACACCGCGAACCGCAAAAACCGGTGATTTTTTTGGTGGGAATGTGATTTTGAGGTCACGAATTTCAAGTAGTGGATTTTTTTTGTCCATTTGCACCTCAGTGTATGGTATCTTCGACATAGGTTCATTATGAAAGAATATCTCGCATTACTTGACCATCTTCTTCACCACGGTTTGCCAAAAGAAGACCGCACTCGAACCGGAACTCGAAGCATTTTTGGGTGGCAAATGAGGTTTAATCTTGCTGATGGCTTTCCGCTAGTCACCACAAAAAAAGTCCACACCCGCTCAATTATCCATGAATTACTGTGGTTTCTCAGGGGTGAAACAAACATTTCCTATCTTAAAGAAAATGGTGTTTCTATTTGGGACGATTGGGCAAATGAAGAGGGTGAACTTGGCCCCGTTTATGGGTCGCAATGGCGGTCTTGGAAAACAACCGATGGCAGATCTGTTGATCAAATTTCTAATCTCATCGATGGTATTAAAAATAATCCTGATTCTCGACGGCACATCGTAAGTGCGTGGAATGTGGGCGAGGTAGACAAGATGGCACTTCCCCCGTGTCATGCGTTATTCCAATTTTATGTTGCTGACAACAAACTTTCGTGTCAACTGTATCAACGAAGTGCAGATGTATTTCTAGGTGTTCCGTTTAATATTGCTTCATATGCATTACTAACAATGATGGTTGCACAGGTTTCCGGATTAGAACCAGGTGATTTTATTCACACTTTTGGTGATGCACATTTGTATTCCAACCATGTTGATCAAGCAACAGAACAACTCACGAGGGATATTCGGAAACTTCCAACATTAAAACTGAATCCTGCAATTACATCTGTTTTTGATTTTACGTATGACGATATTGAATTGGTTGATTATGCGCCGCATCCACACATTTCTGCGCCGGTGGCTGTGTGATGGAAATTGTTGTCGCAATGACAAACAACAATGTCATTGGACAGAACGGTGACATGCCCTGGCACCTTCCTGCTGACCTGGCACACTTTAAAAAACTTACTTCTGGGCATGCGATTGTGATGGGAAGACGAACGTGGGAATCCATTGGACGCCCACTTCCAAACCGAGTAAATATTGTCATTACAAGAAAAGTAGACTATGAAGCTGAAGGTGCTACTGTTGTTCACTCTCTCAAAGATGGTGTAACTGCTGCTGGAGATCACCGGCTCTTTGTCATCGGGGGTGGAGAAATTTACAAAGAGGCACTCCCGCTTTCAAGCTGTTTGCACATCACTAGGCTGAACACCAGGCTTGAAGGTGATACTTATTTTCCTGAGATTGACGAATCTGCTTGGTGGTGTAAAAACAGTGTAAACCGCCCTGCTGATGATAAAAATCAATATGACCTCATTTTTGAGACTTGGAAAGTGGTTAAATAGAAGCGTTTTTGTGTCCAAAATATACATCGAGCCGATAGTGATGAATCGCAATGTTGTACAACGAGTCAAATACTTCTTCCTGTTGTCCTTATGTAGAAAACACAAACCCAGCGTGTTCAAGTCGTTTCACTCTAGGAAAACTAGATCAGGCGTGTAGTGTGTGTTTTGGCGCATATCAAACGTGCTCGGTGTATCAACGTGTTTCAGGGAAGCAAAAAACCACACTTTTGGATTTAACGATTAATGATCATGTTGTCGAATTACGACCAACAGGTTCGTGATTTTTTAGCGTATCTTCGAGTTGAAGCTGGTCTTTCTCCCGCAACACTTGAAGCGTATCGTCGTGACCTTGAACAGTTGCGAGATGATCTGGTATCGCTTGGAATCTCTTGCGCCTCAGAAGTAACTTCGTCACACCTTGCAGATCACATTCGCCGGTTACATCGAGAAAACAAACTACAACCTTCAAGCGTCGCTCGACACCTTTCTACGATTCGGATGTTGTTCCGTTATTTACACGCTTCACACAGAATTGAAAATGATGCTTCAAGATTGCTCGAAACTCCAACGCGTTGGAAAAAACTTCCAGACGTTCTTTCTCCAAAAAAAATGGAACGACTAATCAATGCTGCAACTCCAGATGCAGGAAAACTTTGGTTGCGAGATCGAGCGCTTGTTGAACTCATGTATGCAGGTGGAATGCGAGCGAGCGAAGTTTCGGGAATTAAACCCGATGAGGTAAATGTAACTTTGGGTGTTGTTCTTGTCACCGGTAAGGGAAACAAGCAACGCTTGGTCCCGATTGGTGAGCCCGCACTCAAAGCCGTAAAACAGTATGTTGCCGAACTCCGCCCACACCTATTACGTTTTAACGATGGGCGCGACGAAGGACGATTGTTGTTATCTCATACTGGAAGACCAATTGAGCGAGTCGCTACTTGGCAAATCATTCGGAAACTTGCAAAACGTGCTGGGTTAGAGAACGTGCATCCCCACACATTGCGTCACAGTTTCGCAACGCACATGCTTGCTGGCGGCGCCGACTTGCGGGTTGTGCAAGAACTTCTAGGCCATAGCGATATTGGCACTACCCAAATCTACACCCACATCGACCGCTCTCAACTCAAAGCTGTCGTCGCCAAATATCATCCACGACCATAAT
>JABHZL010000045.1 GCA_018656645.1 Phycisphaerae bacterium | reverse complement strand
ATGTGAAGTGGACGCACAAAATGCAAAAATGGGCGCCAATTTGCATGATCCTTTACGCATTCACACAAAGTTATGCTGCAATCGATTGGATGATGACACTGCAACCAAAATGGTTCAGTACGATGTTCCCTGTCTACTTCTGGTCAGCAACGATGGCGGGTTTCTTCGCAATGATGATCTTGCTTGCTCGCTACTTGCAAAAAACAGGTCACATACAAAAATCGATTACAACAGAGCATTATCACGATCTTGGCAAATGGCTCTTTGGGCTTGGCGTTGTGTTTTGGGCATACATTGCCTTCAGTCAATATATGTTGATTTGGTACGCAAACCTTCCTGTTGAAACAGGTTGGTATATCACAAGACAACTCGGTGGCTGGGCGCCAATTTCACTCATACTGCTATTTGGGCATTTCCTTATTCCGTTCATCCTTCTTATTACGCGATGGACGAAACGATGGCGTAGCACATTGCCACTTATTGCAGCATGGATGGTACTCATGTTCTTTGTTGATATTTATTGGCTTGTTTTCCCAATGATTCCAGAAACCGCAATTGCGGACGCAACGAGTTACAACCAACTCGCTAGTTGGGTTACAAACGGCGATGTTTCTGTTGGATACGGTTTTAGTTTGGTGAATTTCACTTGTTTGATCGGTATGTTCGCACTTTTTTGTGGCGGAACAATGATCAATCTTCGGTCATGTAATTTGGTTGCATCCGCTGATCCTCGATTGGATGAAGCATTGCACTTTGAAAATGCATAAGGTTTACTTTATAGATGAGTCACAATAATCACAACGCACATGACAATATAAATGACCACGAAGACCCAGATGGATGGGCAACTTGGGCAATTGGCATTGGTGGATCATTTCTTATGATCGCAACAGTTCTCATAGCAGCAGGAATTTACTATCGTTCCTTGATGACTGAGTCAGAAGTTAAAAACATTAATATTGTCTTTGAACAACGCAACATGATCAATGAAGCCCAGCAGGCTGCACTTGAAGAATCAGCACATTGGGAGCGTCGTCATGATCCAAAGACAGGCGAACAGCATGACCGCCTCGTTATTCCGATTAACGAAGCAATGAATATAGTTGCAGGTAACACAAAATAATGATGTTGATGAATCGCTCATTCTTGTTTATTGGAACAGCCGCGATATCGTGCTGCTTATCTCAATTTACATGGGCGGGCCCAACCTTCTCTGATGAAAAAATAGATGCACTCGAAGGCGTTGGAATCACGCAACATCTAGAAGCACAGGTACCACTTGATTTGTCCTTTGTGGACGAACAAGGAAATCCAGTTACGCTTGCAAATTATGTGAATGGCGAAAAGCCAGTTATCATCACACTGAATTACTACCGATGCCCAATGTTGTGCAGTCTTACTTTAAATGGACTCACGACTGGGATGAAGGAAATGAAGTTAAATCTCGGTAGCGACTTTGATGTAGTTACCGTAAGTATTAACCCAGATGAAAAACCACCACTTGCTTTAAAGAATCAAGAGGGGTACTTGGGCCAATACGATAGGGAAGGGTCAGAAAACGGTTGGCATTTTCTCACGGGTGATCAAGAAAATATTACTGCGCTTGCTGAGTCACTTGGGTTCGGATATGTTTTTGATCCCGAAACAGGCGAGTTTCATCACACTGCGAGCATTATGTTTTTGACTCCTGATGGCACAATTTCGCGCTATATGAATGATGTTCGATTTTTTGGACGTGACCTCCGTTTTGCGTTGATAGACGCTTCTGATGGTAAAATTGGATCGCTCATTGACACCTTTCTGCTTTTTAATTGTTATCAATATGATCCGGATAGCAATAGCTTCACGCCCAGTGCGTGGAAACTGATGCGAATGGCAGGTGTAATGACACTTGTTTTGCTCGTTGGAGGGATTTACATTCTTGGAAGGTTTAACCCAACTAGCAAGGGCCCTAGTTCGATGCCCCAAAAATCGACTGGACTTATCTTATGATAGAAACTATTTTGTATTCACTACTTTCAAACGTCCCGCCCACTGATAATGGCACTTTTTGGCTCCCAAGATCGGCGTCCACAGTTGCAGAAAACATTGACTTTACCTTCGAACTCATTAACTGGATTTGTTATTTCTTTTTTGCTGTCATAGTTGTTGCAATGGTTCTATTTTGTATTAAATACAGAAGAAAATCTCCGAATATGACTTGTGACGGGCCCACTCATAACACTGCCTTAGAATTAACTTGGACAATAGCCCCGCTTCTTCTCGTTGTAGTAATTTTCACTGTCGGCATGAGAGGTTACTTAGATTTAAGAGAAGCCCCCGAGGGCTGTTATGAAGTCCAAGTTACTGGTCAAAAGTGGTCATGGACATTTAACCATCCAGAATTTGGGGCAACTCAAGTTGGAGAATTAACAGTACCTGTTGGTAAGCCAGTGCGTCTGCTTATGACATCAAATGATGTGCTACACAGCGTTTGGATTCCAGACTTTCGTGTCAAAATGGATGTTATTCCGGGTCGTTACACATCACTGTGGTTTGAAGCGACTAAGGTTGGCGATTATCAATTAAATTGCACAGAATATTGTGGGAAAGATCATTCCAAAATGCTTGCAAAAGTACACGTGATTCCTGTGGATGAATTTGATGCAACAATGATAAAGTTGGCAAGTGAATACGAAGATATGTCGAGAGCCGAATTGCCCGCGTACGCGATCAATCGTTTATATAACCGATGCGTTTCCTGTCACTCACTTGACGGTAGTTCTGGAACCGGTCCTTCGTTTAATGGCTTGTGGGATCGAGTAAAGGTGGGTCAAGTTAAATTTACAAGCGGGGAAGCACTCTCGTCGTTGCTTGGTGACGCAACTGAATATGGCGAACCCGAAAACTACATCCGTGAATCCATCTTGAACCCCCAAAAACATATTGTGCAAGGGTATCTCGGATCGATGCCCTCATTTCAAGGACAATTGAAAGAAAAGCAAATTACTGCCATGATTGAAATGTTCAAACATTTAGATGAATTGACTGATGCCAATGGCAACATTACGGTGAATAAAGACGGCACCCCAACGGAGTAGCGATGATAACGACTGAAGCAAAACACGACAATCTGAGCATGAGTGATAATTACCTTAATCACACCAAAGGAATTAAATCATGGCTATTTACGCTTGATCATAAACGTATTGGCATGATGTATTTAATATGTATTCTTTTAGCTTTTTTGCTTGGGGGCATTTTCGCAATGCTGATCCGTTTCCATCTGTTAACACCAGATGGTGCACTCATGACACAAGATCAATACAACCAGGCATTCACCGTTCATGGTGCAGTCATGGTTTTCTTGGTCATTATTCCAGCAGTACCGGCAGCACTTGGTAACTTTGTGCTCCCAATCATGCTCGGCGCAAAAGATGTGGCCTTTCCAAGGCTCAATCTTTTTAGTTGGTGGCTTTGGATCTTGGGTTTAGTTTTCTTTCTTATATCACTTGGAACAGGTGGCGTAGATACTGGTTGGACGTTCTACACACCGTATTCAATAGACAAAGCATCATCAATGGGTGGAGTCATTCCAGCACTCATCGGTGCTTTCGTCCTTGGTTTTAGTTCAATTTTCACGGGCATGAATTTTATTGTCACAATTCATAGGCTTCGACCAGTTGGGATGACTTGGTTCAGAATGCCACTTTTTCTTTGGGGTACCTATGCAACAGCAATTATTCAAGTGTTGGCAACACCAGTTATTGGCATAACGTTGCTTCTATTGATTGTTGAACGTTCATTTGGCATAGGCATTTTCGACCCCGCTCTTGGCGGTGACCCAGTTCTTTACCAACACTTTTTCTGGTTTTATTCTCACCCCGCTGTATACATCATGATTCTTCCAGCGATGGGTATTGTAAGTGAACTTATCGCAGTGCACTCACACCGTCATATTTTTGGCTACAAGTTTATTGCATATAGTTCAATTGCTATCGCAATGTTTGGGTTTTTAGTTTGGGGTCACCACATGTTTACATCGGGCCAATCGCAGCTTGTAAACATTATCTTTTCTTTGATTACGTTTAGTGTTTCAATTCCATCTGCAATCAAAGTATTTAACTGGTTGGCAACCTTGTACAAAGGGTCAATCAGCCTGAACACACCAATGCTGTATGGATTATCTTTCATCTTTATCTTTGGTATTGGTGGTTTGACAGGTTTGTACTGTGCAACGCTAAATACAGATGTACACTTGCATGATTCATACTTCATAGTTGCACACTTTCACTACGTAATGATGGGATCGGCGCTCATCGGTTTCATTGGTGGTATCCATCACTGGTGGCCAAAGATGACAGGAAAAATGTATAACGAAGCGTGGGGTCGATTTGCGTGTGTGCTCGTTTTTGTAGGTTTTAATGTGACATTCTTTACGCAATTCATGATGGGTTCGCGAGGCATGCCCAGACGATATGCAACGTATCAGCCTGAATTTCAAACCTATCATGTGATTTCAACAATTGGTTCAACTATTATGGCACTTGGATTTGTAATAACAGCAATCTACCTCCTTCATTCAGTATTCAAAGGTAAGAAAGCACCAAGAAATCCTTGGGGTGGCCGAAGCCTCGAATGGCAATGTTCATCACCTCCGCCGTGGGATAACTTTGCAGAGCAGCCTGAAGTTGGTGATTGTTACGACTTTAGCGTCCTTGTATGGAACGAAGAAGAACAGGGTTATGATTGGCGAAAGGATGCCGTTCACCCAGGAGAATAAACAAGTTGTTTATTGTCCTCTACAATAACGAGATACATTATGTCAAACACTGATCACAATCACATTGAAGTAGGACATGCAGTTCCTATTAAATTTTTAACAGCAATTTGCTGTTTACTTCTCTTTCTCACTGCGGTGACTGTATGGGTTTCTCGCTATGATTTTAACGAAATCAATATTGCTGAGATGGGAATCATAATGGCCTTATTCGTTGCAACTGTTAAAGCTACGATCGTTGGGTTGTACTTTATGCACCTTCGTTGGGATCGTCCATTTATAGGTTTTATTTTCATTGGATCAATTTTATTTGTTGTCCTGTTTATTAGTCTTGCCCTAACAGACACAATGGAGTATCAGCCAGAAATTATTCCAGGTGATACACCTGCGGTGACAGCAGCGATGGACAAACTTAAAGAATCGCGTTAATGCCTAGCCAATCAAAAGGCGTTTTTTCTGATGTTGGCGTTGCTGACAGCGCATTACGTTTGGGAATGCGCTGGTTTATATGTTCACTTATGGTGTTTCTTGTTGCATCAGTGATTGCAATCACAGTAGTACGCGCCCAAGTGAAGGAATGGCCAGCGTTGCCCGCTATTCCAAGCGCATTGTGGCTTAGTACAGCGGTATTGCTTTTGAGTACCATTACGCTTTATATGTTGAAAAAAACTTGGAGTTCAATGTGGTACTGGATCTCCATGGTTTCCATAATTGCATTTCTTGGTTTGCAAATCTATGCTTCAATTCAATGGCATGATTCGTTAACAATTGCAATTCAAAGTAAAGAAGTAGTAGCAATATCACAAATGTCGTTGTATGTTTTAATTTTTCTACATGGATTGCACGTGATTGGCGGGATCATCCCACTTGGTTTGATCGCAACCCAACAGGGGTATGAAAAGAGAAGGCAGTGCATTCCACATATCTTGCGATATTGGGATTTTATCTGTTGTATTTGGATATTTTTCTTTATCGTTTTACTCTTGTTGCGTTAAAACTGTAATAGTGGCAGTTGGATAGTTTGCATACCATGCAAACCAAAGCGCGTTTGTTATAGATTCGATTTCACCACTTGTTGCTTGAACCCTTGCAGAAAGTGGGTCAGAAAAAATTGTAATTTCTACTGTCACATCTCCCACAGTGTCGGTTACAACTGAATTCTCATTTGCAATGGAGAGCAGTTGTTCTAATGCGTAAATCTTCGTTATTCCACTTGCCCCAACGACAATGACAGGGGTTTTTTGGCTAAAGGCGTCTTCGGGTTTCGGTGATGTTGGAAAATAAAATTGATTGTTGAGGAAATACAACTCAGGGCTAGCTTTGCGGTATCGTTTTTTAAGTTGTTCGTTTGGTGCGACAACAGTTGTTTCGGGAAATCGCCTGTGCCAATCACTCCATGGAACAACATCATGTATTACAGGGATTAGTTTTTTATCTGAACCAGTAACAGTATTGCCAAGTAATGTCGAATAGAGCTGTTCACCACCTACTTCTGTTTGTCTTTCATATAGCAGCATCCCGCCATTGCCAGAGAGTCCACTGTTTAAAAATTCTGCTACTGAACCGTGAACAGTTCGTTCGAATACAGCGATTTGCCCACTTGGCCAATGCCATATAACAGCAATTGGTTTGCCTCCGAGTGTGTCATTTATGATTTCATGGACATGTAAAAAATGGAGTGGATACGCTCGGATGTCATCATCAATCTTGACGCCAACTACGAGATCCTTGCTGACGAGTAGAGGGTCACGATTTGAGTTGTTCATCGCCTTTATTTTAGTTGAGTTTAAAATCAATGGTGAGGTAGAAACGGGGGACATATTGCGATGCCGCATTGCAGGAACAACCATCTCTTTTTCCATCGACAAATTTGTTAGATCAAACCTATAGGATTCAATTGTTTCGTTATCTCCTGGAGGTAATGTGGACATCCGAAATACAGCGGGTGCAATTGCCCAAGTAATTAACGCGAGGAGGACCGTGATTGTCATCACAATTACCCAGCCGCCACCTGCAAATGTCAAACGAATTTTTTTATCACTCATCGTAGTATTGCCATTATTTCTGCGTAATCCACATATTCTCGAGTAAGTACCATCAATATGAAAATAAGAGGGAGATATGCAATGCTTGCAAGAAACATATTCATTGCAGTTTTGTTATTTGGTTTTCTCCAAAAACGAAATGAAACATAGGTGAACCACAAACTCAATGCAGAACCACCAATGGCGAACAGTGTCGATGTTACACCTTCTTCTGTGAGGAGTAAACAGAGTGGAATAAGGCAGAGAGAGGCAATGACACTTACGCGACCTGTTAGTTCGCCGCTTGGATCAACTGATGGCAACATAAAAAAACCGCCTTGTTCATATTGATCTTTGTATTTCCATGCAAGGGCGAGAAAATGTGGAATTTGCCATAAAAACAAAACACCAGCGAGTATCCAAGCGCCGGCACTGAGTGTGTTTGTGGCTGCAACCCATCCTATGAGTGGTGGCAAAGCGCCAACAAAAGCACCAACGAACGTATTAAATGTAGTCTTCGGTTTCAGTGGTGTGTACACGGCCACGTAAAGGAAAATGGTAAGAAATGAAATACCTGCAGCTGCGGGGTTTGCTCCAAACGCTAAAATTGAAATTCCAGCATATGCGAGAACGATTCCTACAATAAATGCGTGTATGGATGATATTCGACCTGATGGAATAGGGCGGTTTTCCGTCCGCAGCATCTCGCTATCGCGTGCACGTTCAAACAGTTGGTTGAGTGTTGCTGCCGCTGCTGCACTGAGTATTGTTCCAAGCACAGTCCAAAGAAAAATCATCCACTCGATCCCTAGTTCGCTCGCCATGACAAAGGCGACTGCGGTACTCATAACAACAAGGATGCTCAATTTAAGTTTCGTTAAATCGGCATACGTTTGAATAAGACCTCCGAGTCCTAGTTTTTGTGTATTTGTTTCTAATGTCATTGCTTGGTTGTTCATGAATGCGCAGTAGCAGAGTAGTATATGTATCTTTCGCAATGAAAACACTTGACACAATTGCAAGAACATTAACATTATCCTTCGCTGCAACAACAGCGATGTGGATGTTCAGTTACATCTCATTGTTGTTTGCTGGGCCATCTGGAGGTGAGGTTCTTTTTGTCCTTTCAGGACTCAGTTTGGTCTTCGCAGGGTTACTCAATGCAAGATGTGGCGGCAACGCGTGCCAAAGTGTGTGGATTGGTGGTATTTCTGCTTTTATTAACCTAATGCTTCTTGGAAGCATGGTTGGCGGTGGCGAAGAGGCTCTCTCAAAAGGCATTCTTTGGTTTGGTGTATTACTTGGAGGTTCAATAGGGCTTTCATGGACTGGTGCACAGATCGGTCAAAAGATGCGTATTTGCTATAAGGCATTCGATTGGCAATATGAGTTTTTTGTCATGGCTTCTTTGCTGGTCTTTCTCATGCTCGTTACTGGTGGTTTAGTCACTGGATTCGAAGCAGGGCTTGCTGTTCCAGATTGGCCAAACAGTTACGGTCATAACATGTTGCTCTATCCGTTGACCGAAATGGTTTCGCCTGAAAACGAAGGTGTATTTTTTGAACATGCCCACAGGCTGACAGGTATGTTCGTTGGACTTACTTCGCTTGTGATGCTCGTCTGTGCGTGGCGGTGGAACGCAAGATGTGTTGTGCGTTTTGCTGCAACGCTTGTTTTTGTTTTTGTTTGTTTACAGGGTTTGCTTGGCGGACTTCGAGTTACTGGTTATCTCACGTTGAGCCAAGATAGAGCAGTGTTAGACCCAAATGTGTGGATTGGTGTTGTGCATGGTGTAGTCGGGCAGCTTATCTTCGCAGGGTTTGTTTGGATTGCTGCGATGATGTCACCAACATGGAGAGGAAGTTCGATCGAGAATACATCAAACAAAAGCGACGTACGTCTGGGCACGTTGCTCGTTTGTGCAATGATTTTTCAATTGGTTCTTGGTGCTGTGTATCGACACATGTTAGGGGTCGAATCGCTTGCTCCAAAGGCAACGCATGTTTTATATACGCATATCGCAGTCGCAATTATTGTGTTGGTGTTTAGTGTTCTCTTGGGGCTGCGATTAAGAGCAAGAGATCATCAAATTCTTAAAACATACGGGGCAATAATCCTTACTCTCGTTGGTTTACAATTTCTTCTCGGCGGAGGGGCCTTGATCGCGATTTTATTGCAATCAGGTAGCGAAATTCCCTCCTACGAAGTCGTTCTCACAACGCTTCACCAAGCAAATGGTGCATTACTTCTTGGGGCGAGTGTTGCAAGTTTGGCTTGGGTGAGAAGAACTTCTCGCGTACAATAAAAATATGTTTACAACTCTTTTTATGTCATTTGTGCTGTTTGCAGATCCTGTCCCCGTAGTTGAATCAATTACAGCACCTCTTCAATTTTCCGTCACCCATGATGGCGATGGCGGTGATGTTGTATCAGGCCGTTTGTACATCATGTTGACAAAGGGAAAAATTCCACTCATCGGCGGACCGAATTGGTTTAACGCAGAGCCTTTTTATTCGCTTGATGTGGAAAATTGGGCGAAGGACACGCCGCTTATTGTTTCAGAGAATGCGAGAAATATGTCAGGACCTCCCTCGTCAATTGGCGAAGGGCCATGGAAGGCAGTCGCAGTTTTACGTCGAAATCCTGATTCTTGCAAGATCGCATCAGAGGGCGGGTTGTATGGCCCAGGCGTTTTGTTTGATGGTAATGGGCAAAACGCAGGGACAGTTGGGTTGGAGATTGATAGCCCTGTTCCTGAAAGAGATTGGAAATTGCACAAGAACTTGCGTCTCATTGAGACAAAAAGTGATTTGCTAAGTGCGTTTTATGGGCGAGAAATAAACCATGGAGCTTGTGTCATCGTTCCTGATGATTACGATCCAGAACGTGAAGAGCCATATCCAGTGATGTATTGGATAGGTGGGTTCGGAAGCGATCATTATGGCGGTCGTTATATGAAAATGATGTACACCGCTTCGTATTATGATGACCAAGTTTGCAGAGTTATACTCAACGCCCAGAGTTATGGTGGACATCATGTTTTTGCAGATTCGGAAAATAATGGTCCTCGGATGACAGCACTCATTGAAGAGTTCATTCCCTTCCTTGAAGAGAAGTACAACTTAGGTGGATCAGAGGAGAAGCGATATATTTCCGGTCATTCTTCAGGCGGCTGGGCATCATTGTGGCTTTTGATTCAAAATCCAGATTTCTTTAGTGGTGTTTGGTCACTCGCCCCAGACCCAATAGATTTTCGATATTTTCAGAACGCTGATTTGTATGTAGAAGATGGAAATGCATACTTTGACGAGGATGGAAACCCA
The DNA here is from genome assembly GCA_018656645.1 of Phycisphaerae bacterium. GTDB lineage: Bacteria > Planctomycetota > Phycisphaerae > Phycisphaerales > SM1A02. The sequence goes on along the minus strand of JABHZL010000045.1, from coordinate 4,900 downwards.
AAGCCAATCGCTCGAATGGGGGAAAATCCAGTATTGTTTGCCCCAGATTTTTATGCAATGGATGACACTATTGTAGATGGAGGACAAATGGGTTCCTTTGAATGGGTGTTTAGTCCAAAGGGCGAGGATGGTCGTCCCCAAAAAATGTGCAACCGAGAAACCGGTGCCGTGATTCCCCATGTCGTTGAACACTGGAAGCAGTATGACATTCGAAAAGTGCTTGAAGATAACTGGGATGAACTTTCACCAAAACTTTCTGGGAAAATTAACATTATTGCCGGCGGTCTTGATACTTTTTATCTTGAAGAGCCTGTCATACAACTTGGTGAATTTTTTAAAGATAAAAAATTTGATGCCATGGTCCGGGTAATTGAAGGTGGTGATCACGGCGCAGTATTTAGGGCAAAAGTGATTGTTGAAATGGATGAATGGTTTGCGAGAAAATTGGGACTTGTAAATAATCAAGCGCCTGTGGTTGGTCCCGAACCCGCTACATCAAAATGAACGAAGAAGATAAACAAATTGACAAGCCGAGGTCTCGAGAAGGCGAAAAATTCATCGAAGCACCTGCAGATGGCCCATATCAGTTTGACGATCAAGATTCTCCGCAAGAAGTGATAGCGTTGCCAAATGGCGAAGTAACAGTTCGCTCAACGATTGACGAACTTGTTGACGCAATGGCTGCATGCATTTTTACTGATGCAAGTATGAGTGTTTCTCAATTCGATACTTTTCAACTTGCGCTTAGTGATGCAGATTTATTGTGTCCATTATATGAACGTCTGATGTACGACCCGAACGTACGTGGGTTGCCTTGGCAATCAACACACCTGTGGCGTGTTGACAAGAATCTGGGGAACGCCGTACAAGACACAATTATTGATCATGCAGATATACCAGTAGAGCAAGTGCACAACACCCTACCAATTCAGGGTAAGGATGAACCAGCGCCTCGTATAGATTGTCTCGTCGTGGATAATAATTCGATTGTCCCGAAGGGATTACAAATACAGAAAATTGTAATGATTGCAACAAGCGTGGAGGCGTGTGAATCATTTGCAAAAATCAATAGTGGTTTTACTATTCGTGGTTTCGTGTTCCAAGAAAATCATTAAGAATTTCTGCGGCGGCGAGGGCATCTCGTACCCGTTTCTTTTGTTTGTGTGTTTTGCCGCTTTGTGATAAGTGTTCTTCTGCGGCAACCGAGGTGAGCCGTTCGTCTTGATAGTAAATTTTTATAGAAATTTGTGATGCAATTTGTTCGCCAAATTCTTGGGTTAATTTTGCCCTTGGACCAATAGAGCCATCCATGTCAAGAGGCAGGCCAAGTACGATCGCATCTGCTCCGTGCTCGTTGATTGCTTTGTCAATTGCATCCACGAGCATTGGGCCAAGTGGTATTTCCAAAACAACAAGAGGGTGCACTAGTTGGGGGTCTTCGTCAGCGATAGCAAGACCTGTTCGCTTGTCACCCAAATCTACGGCAAGAAATCTCATTGCAGTGAAGGGTCAACTAATCCGTGCATTTCTTTGACGCGCTGTGCTTCTGAAGAAGGAAAAACTAACGTCGCATCTTTTGTGTGTATAACAATCAGGTCGTCACAGCCAATCATGGTGACTGCGTGCGACGGGTCATCAGATACCGCAAGTGTGCGATTACAATTGATGGTGAAACTTTTTGTGTCGCTGCAGTTACCATTCTTGTCTGGTGACAAAGTTTCTCCGTAACTTGGCCATGAGCCTACATCAAGCCATTCAACTTCCATTGGAACTGTGCAAATTGAAATTGCTTCATCATCTCCGGCAGGTTCCATCATCCCATAATCAACACTAACTTTAGGTAAGTTTGGATAGACCCGATTGAGTACTTCTTGTTGCTGCGGTGTTCCCCACGCTTCCCCTATCAGCGCAAGACCTGCAGCGGAATCTGGTTGCATTCTAGTAATTGCATCGATCACTGTTTTGCTATGAAACACGAACATGCCGCTGTTCCAAGCAAAATTTCCAGATGCAACATACGACTCTGCGGTTGCAAGGTCTGGTTTTTCAACGAATCGCTTGCATCTGTTCGCGCCTTCGCCAATGGTCTCGCCAAGTTCTACGTACCCATAACCAGTAGCTGGAAACGTTGGGGTGATACCAAAGGTAACAAAGCGCGAAGGATCTTCTTCAACTAATGAGAACCCGATGTCAAGACATTTTGCAAATTCTTCTTGTGGTCTAATGATGTGATCGGCAGTGAGGACTGCAAAGATTGCGTTCGGATCAAGTTTGTGTAATACCGTTGCGGTAAACCCGACTGCGTTTAATGTGTCTCGCCCTTCAGGTTCACCGATGAGTTGTGAAGAAGAAAAATGTGGAAGAGAATCGCAAATCGCTTCGCAATGTTTCTGCCCTGTGCAAATCCATCGGTTCTTTTGATCAACAGTCCCTTCAAGCCGTTCTGCAGCAATCTGTAAAAGTGACTTCCCTTGAAATAAAGGAATGAGTTGCTTGGGTGTTTCTCCCCGACTCATGGGCCAAAGTCTTGTGCCGCTGCCACCGGCCATAATCATTGCGTGTCTCATTGCGAACCTTTAAGTTGAAAAGATGTTTGAATTAGTTGGTCGGCGCTTGCGATTGTTGGATCTGTTTCCATTGCTAGTCTTACAAGTTTTCGTGCATCTCTTGTTGACTCTCCAAGTTGCACAAGCATTGCAATCGCGTCTTCCCCAAACGACGGCATTTTTATTTCAATCGTTGGCATGACGTCTCCGATGAAGTGATCGATTTTTCCATTGAGTTCAGCGATAATTGTTTCAGCCGAACGTTTTCCTATTTCAGGTAATGAGACCAACGCAGCGGTATCCTTGTTTGCAACTGCTGAAGCTATTTCGCCAAATGGTCTGACTAAGGCTCGAAGTGCTTTTCTGTTTCCGATTCCCTTCACAGTTGTGAAGAGTTGAAAAAAATCACGATCGCGATCGCACGAAAAACCAATGAGTCTCGGTACGAAGGAGGAGCCTTGTGATTGCCCCTCAAAGTAATGCAATGTGTGGAATTCGAGTTGCTCGCCAAGCCTATCGAGTAATTTTTCAACATCCGAGGCGGGAATGAGTAGTTCGTAGGTAATCGCTTCAACGGCGATCATGGCCTTTCCCTCATCGATTGCAACAAGTTTTCCACGTAATCTAGTAATCACGCTATTAGTTTACCAACGGCCAACCGGTTATTTCAGCAATGCGGTTGCGAAGTTCTGTGGTAATTTCCTTTCCAGTTTGATTTTCTGGAAATGAACGAAGTTCAACGAATGCAACAGTTGAGGCTGAACGTTCGATCAATGCTTTTGACATTTCATCATTTTGAGGTGTTCCATCAACAATAGCGAGGAGTACTTTGGCTTTGGTTTTGGCGATCATTGCACCGGCGCCCTCAAGAAATGGGTGCACGTGGCAACGTGGTTCTTTGATGCCCCCTTCTGGGAAGATGCCAATAACCCCGTTTTTTCGAAGGTGCCCAAGCGCTTTGCGGAGCCCGGCGGTGTCGTTGTTATCTCTGGCAACAGGGATTACTTCGCTGAGTTTCCAAACAAAACTAGCTGCTGGGAGCATAAATTCTTCCGCCATGAGCCAGCGGATCTTAAAGCGACATTGAGATTGCACAAGCAGGGGGTCGACGGGGCTTTGATGGTTGCAGATCACCACAAGTGGGCCTGGGGAAAGAGTGTCAGGGATAATATGTGTTCCAGATGCTTTGAGTCGGTGAATAAGGCGTACATATATCTTATTGAGGAACCACAATAGTGCGGTAATACCATCCCCCATGGCATGGCGCCCAAGTGCTGGTAGTACACACCAATAGATGATGCTCAGGAGTAAGAGACACCCAACAACCCCATACACAATCCACTCTAATAACACATCCCTATGCTACCAAAAAGGGATTTCACTCGGTCGTGTACTCAGCCGAGTACCTGACGTCGTGCCAAGCCCGCTTTATGAGATCAATAAGATCGGTTGACTCTGGGTTTTGATATGTGCACACATCGCTTTGCGATATTGCACCATCAGCCCCTGGTCACCTGAGGCACAAATAAATGATGTTTTGTATAGCCACGAAACGCAAAGAAGGGTATCCTGCGACAAGTTTACGCTTAGCGTAGAGTGAACCTATGCCTCGAAGAGATGATATTCATTCGATCCTGATTCTCGGCTCTGGGCCAATTGTCATTGGTCAAGGGTGCGAATTCGACTATTCTGGTACGCAAGCCTGCAAAGCCCTCTTAGAAGAGGGCTTTCGTGTTGTATTGGTCAATTCAAACCCTGCAACAATCATGACAGATCCTGAATTTTCCGATCGGACGTACATTGAACCTATTACTCCCGAAGCAGTTCGGCGAGTGCTTCAGCGGGAACGCGATTTAGGAACACCGGTCGACGCACTGTTGCCAACACTAGGTGGGCAAACTGCTTTGAATTGTGCATGTGAACTCGATGAACTTGGCACGCTCGCCGAATTTGATGTTGAAATGATTGGTGCGACGAGAGAAATTATCTTTCGAGCCGAAGATCGGGAAGAATTCCGCGGCATCGTTGAGCGAGCCGGCTTAGAGCAAGCAAAATCCGCAACCGTCTCAACAATGGATGAAGCGTTTGCATTTTTAGACGAAATTGGTTTGCCAGCCATCATCCGCCCAGCCTTTACCCTTGGTGGAAGTGGTGGGGGGATTGCATACAACCGCGAAGAGTTTGAATCAATCGTTAGACGCGGTATTGACGCTTCACGCATTGATCAGGTGTTGATTGATAAATCAGCACTTGGCTGGAAAGAATACGAACTAGAAGTCGTCCGTGACAAGAACGACAATTGCGTTGTTGTTTGTGGCATCGAAAATATAGATGCAATGGGTGTGCACACCGGT
>JABHZL010000041.1 GCA_018656645.1 Phycisphaerae bacterium | reverse complement strand
GCTATCTCGGAATTTTATTAATGGCAGGTTGTTATGTATCGGTGGGAGTTTTTGCGTCATCGTTAACAGATAACCAAATTGTCGCCGCCGTATTGACCTTCGGATTTTCCTTGTTCATGTGGGTCATTGGCTGGGGAGCTCAGGCCGCAGGCTCAACCACCGGGCAAGTTCTTCAATTTCTTGATTGGAAAGACCAATACGAAGTGATCCATTAATGACTGCAACCCACGCTGGTATTCCACCAGCCGTTTGAACAGCAAGTGTCATAGCTTTCGCCGCCGCAAGATTGATTGGAGTATCAGATTCTATTACAGGAGGACGTTCGCCAAACCCTTCGCCCCACAGAGTGTGTGGCAGACCTTGTGTGAGAACAGCTGTTTCAAGGGCGACGACAGGACCACCTGATTGCAGTGCTTTTCGAATCTCATCAGAAAGTAGAACACTCATCTTCTTCGAGTACGAACTCGCCCACCGAGCCGTTTGTTTGGTAATTGCTTGGGAACAACTCCGCCCGGAAAACTAGATTCATCCTTGCTTTTTTGTTTGTCAGGCAAATCAAGTTTGGTAGGATTTTTTTCTTCACGAGCGTCAGAAATCCGTTTTTCTTCTGCTTTTTGTTGCTTTGAAACTTTCTCAGGGACAGGTCCAGGTTTAAAATCTGGATATTCCTTGATTGGGATTTCAACGTTCGTTAATGCTTCGATCTGTGTGAGTAGTTGACCTTGCTCAGGAGTGACAAACATCCAAGCAACACCACCACGTCCTGCTCTTGCAGTTCTACCGATGCGATGAACATAAATTTCTGGATCTTCAGGCACATCATAATTAATAACATGGGTGATATTTTCGACATCAATCCCACGAGAGGCAAGGTCAGAGGCGATAAGCACACTTAATTTGCCATCACGGAGTTTTTGCATAACAGCATCACGCTTGTTTTGAGGGAGATCACCATGGATTGCAGCGGCTTCGATATTCTTTCTATTTAAAAAAGAAGTTAATTTATCAACTGTCGCTTTGGTTCTGCAAAAAATCAATGTCATTGCAGTTTCTTCGTGCTTAAGAAGGTGGTGTAATAAGCGTTGTTTGTCCCAAGGTTGAACAGGAAGATATTCTTGATGAACTTGAGCAACTGTTAAACTTCCAGAAGAGGAAGTCACGTCCAAACTTTGCGGTTTGTGCATGTATTTCTTGGAAAGACGGTGGATTTCATCAGAAATAGTTGCAGACACGAATATCGTTTGGTGTTTTTGTTTTAAACCGCCGAGAATTTTTCTTATATCTTCGCGAAAACCAATATCAAGCATTCGATCGACTTCATCAAGAATGGCAAGTTTTATTTTGTTATAAGGAAGATGCCCTCGCTGGTGCAAATCCATAACTCTTCCGGGTGTTCCAACAATTATTTGAGGATTCGCTTTTAATTTTTCGATCTGCGTGTTTATCTTCTGTCCACCATAAATTGGTACAGGGTGAAGTTTTGTAAATCTTCCTAGTTCACGCAGTTCATGACAAACTTGGATGGCGAGTTCTCGAGTTGGAACGAGAATGAGCGCGCCAAAAGCATCGTCTTCTTGCATGATTTGAAGAGCAGGCAACCCAAATGCGGCAGTTTTGCCTGAGCCAGTTCTTGATTGCCCAAGGATATCTCCACCCGAAAGAGCGAGAGGGATCAATTTTGATTGAATGACAGTTGGATGTTCGAATCCAGCCTTATCGATGGACTTTTGTAGTTCGTCGATGAGACCAATGTCCTTAAAGGAAGTTTTTGTGTCGAAAATCTCGAGATCGAGTTTTGGTTTAGTCATGGATAATTATTTCGGAATCACCTGTTGTGATTTGCTTGTCATGGTAGGATCGGTGAGCCGACGATATTGTTATTGTAACGGTAGTTGTCAGTAACTGAAGCATGAGATGCAAGGAAGCATAAAAGCGTAGTTGATGCATAATCAAAGCACATTACAAGTTGATCTCTGGGCAGTAGAACAGAATTGTGCTGCGATAAGATCACATATTGGCTCAAAATGCAAATTTTGCGCGGTTGTGAAAGCTGATGGATATGGTTTAGGTGCAGTTCGACTAGCTACTAAACTCGCTCACCATGCAGATTTGCTCGCGGTATACAGCGCTGATGAAGCGGGGGTGTTGCTTGGAGGAAGTGTGCAATCCGACCTCCTCGTGCTTGCACCAGTGTATGGCTGTGATCGGCTCCACCCTCTGTATCGTGGAATAATGAAACGAAAGGTGCACCTTGTTATTCACAGCGAAGATCAACTGCGATCAGTTTTGCAGATGGCTACTCGTTTTGGCTCGGTGATCAACGTACAAGTGAAAGTTGATACAGGTTTACATCGCGGAGGATGTGATGCTATCGAGGCGAAGCGAGTTATCGAAACGATCCTCGGTGACAAACGTGTTGCATTGACAGGAATAATGACACATTTTGCATCTGCAGTACATGACGAGGAAATGACTCGCGAGCAACATAAACAGTTTGATCAAGTGAT
>JABHZL010000089.1 GCA_018656645.1 Phycisphaerae bacterium | reverse complement strand
TTCACTTGCACAAGCAGAGGGAGTTTCTGCAACTATTTCTGCGTCAAACAATGCTGAACTTTCTGGCGCGGCGCTACTTCGTGAGGGCGCACTCTCAAAACTTACTGAACCCATCACGAGCGTACTTACTCGTACGCTCGCACTCGTTGAAGCGGGAATTGATTTTTCAGACGAGGAAGATGTTACAGCAATTACAGTTACAAAACTCACTGAAAATCTTACAGAAGTAAAACGGCTTCTTGTGTCAATTACTGAACGTTCAATTCCAATGTCTGCCCTTAGGCACTTTCCCAAAGTCGTGCTTAGAGGCAAACCGAATGTGGGGAAATCGACTCTATTTAATTGTTTAGTCGGCAAACAGCGGGTTGTTGTTAATCAGGAATCTGGTACTACGCGAGATGCAGTAGAAGAAGTTGTCGTGTTTGGTTCAACAAACACGTTGCTTGTAGATATTGCTGGATTAGATGTACGCACAGACTCGCTCTCTGTTTCTGCACGTATTACTGCTCAAAATGCCATTAATTCTGCTGATCTCGTTTTGTGGTGTATTGAACCAGGAGACACCATTCCTGATGCAAACGAAAAAACAATCGTTGTAAAAACGAAGGGTGATTTAATACGCAAAAGTGACGATGCAATATGTGCGATTACTGGTTTTGGCATTGACCGTTTACAAAAACAAATTTCTATCTTTTTACAAAATGCATTCCTACCAAACAAACACGCTGTTGCAATATTCCCAAGACATATTGAACTGTTGCACAGTGGGCTTGCATTTGTAGAAGACGCGCTAATCAACGCACACACACCAGAATTGTGTGCTGCTTGCATTCGTGATTCATTACATGCACTGGGTAAAATTACTGGAAAGATCTCTCCAGACGATGTGCTTGAACACGTCTTCGCTTCTTTTTGTGTTGGCAAGTAGCGTGCTTGTTAAGCGGTTCTAATTTTTATCTTCTTCAACGTCCCTTTGCTTGCACGCTGTAAATCTCTTAACAATCCAGAACGGACCAACCTGTTTAGTTGATATGCAACTGCTGCACCGTCGGTTGCAACTTCAAGCACTCCGTTTCGTATTGAAACAATTGTTGCTTGCTTCGCTATATGTGAAGGAACCAATTCATCCCACGCTTCAACCAAAGATGATGACTGTCTGTTTCCTTTTCTTAGCCCCCTTCTCATTGCTTGAACCGCATCGCTGATACTTGTATCGCGGGCTGGTCGCGATCTCCACTTTCGGAGGCTTTCGAGTTTCGATTTGGGGTTCAACATCAATTACATCGTACACTGCAACGGCATCGGATTCACACAAAAAGTTTTATGCGAGAGAACTAAGGAGTTCAGGGTCTGTTATTGTCTGCACCTATGACAGCAATTTCACTGAGTGGTTTAACCAAAAAATATGACAAAACACTTGCCGTTGATGGAATAGATTTAAAGATAGGTTCCGGAGAATTGTTCTTTTTACTTGGGCCATCAGGCTGTGGGAAAACGACGCTCCTTCGAATGCTAGCCGGATTCATTGATCCAACAGCTGGAAAGATTATGTTCGGAGACAAAGAGGTTACGCATACACCTCCAAACAAACGAAATACCGGCATGGTGTTTCAAAGTTACGCTCTTTGGCCACATATGACAGTAGCTGAAAATGTCGCCTACGGTCTTAAAATACGTAAAAACACCCCCACTGAACAGCGTAAAAAGGCCCTTGGAGCACTAGAAACAGTGCATATGGGGCATTTAGCTGACCGAAAACCAAACGAACTTTCCGGTGGTCAGCAACAAAGAGTCGCACTTGCAAGAGCGATTGTTGTTGAACCAGACGTGCTTCTCTTAGATGAACCATTGAGTAATCTTGATGCAAAACTTAGGCTAGAGATGCGAAGTGAGATACGTAGAATTTGCACAACCATCGGTATGACAACAGTTTATGTTACGCATGATCAAAAAGAAGCGCTTTCAATCGCCGACCGACTTGCAATACTCAAAGATGGAAAGGTAATGCAGGTTGGGACCCCCAGAGAGGTCTATCAATCGCCAAGTACGCAGTTTGTAGCCGAATTCATTGGTGAAACTAACTTTGCACCAGCTACCCCAACTCCTGGAGGTCTTCAAACCACTTTTGGTTTGCTGAAATCCGAGAGACCTTGCGAAGGTACTGAGGCAGTCTGCTCCCTTAGACCAGAGGCAATCAAGGTAATTGACTCCCCTGCTTCGCAAAACGCTTTTTCTGGCACGCGAGAAGAAACGATCTATCTCGGAGAAGTCGCCCAGCACAAAATCAAAGTTGACGAGGAATTAGTTTTACGAGTCACAGAAGTCAACCCAAGACATCTCGGAGATGTTGGTGACACACTCCACATGACAATTGACCCAAGTGACGTTGTTCCGCTGCCTGTGTAAACTGCACTTTGTCGACATTTAGCGCAAGTTCGATACAAAATCGCATGTGTTTAATGACTTTAGACACAAATTACTCTTCTGCAACGGGCTCGCCGAACCCGTTATACTTGTTATCGGACCGTGTTTAATGGCCATTTTGTCTGCCCGGCGGGCTTGACAGACGCCATTATTCCTGAGATAAACAACCTGTCCCCCGCGGTCGTGTTCCACGTGGAACACGATGTTTGGGCTATCTGGTTGAAGGAGTAACCGTTTTGGCAAAAACAACTAAAAAGAAAAGCGATCGGCGTTTGGGTAAGGGGCTTGGTGGGCTTTTGCACAAGCCTGTTGAAATCATAAAGCCACGTGAGGCGGCTAGCGATTTGGCTGATGATCAGGATTTGGCGAGCAAACCTTTTCCGGGGGATGGTGGGGGGGGGCTTGTCCAGTTGCCCGTTGAAAAAGTAGCGCCTAATCCTCGGCAGCCAAGGCAAGTGTTTGATGATGATTCGTTGAGATCTCTTGCAGATTCGATTAAAACTGCTGGGTTGATGCAGCCTATTGTGGTTCGGACATCTTCTTCTGGCTATGAAATTATTGCTGGCGAAAGAAGATGGCGAGCTGCCGCAATTGCCGGACTTACACACGTACCTTCAATTATCAAAGATTTAGACGATCGAACATCGGCAGAGTGGGCACTCATAGAGAATCTACAACGAGAAGATTTAAACCCAATTGACAGGGCAGAGGCGTTTGATCGCCTTGTTGTTGATTTTAACGCAACACAACAGGATATTGCGACGCAACTGGGCATCGACAGATCGAGTGTTTCTAACTTCTTGCGTCTCAACGACTTAGAGCCCTCTGTTAAGGTTGCGGTTCGAGATGGGCGACTGTCAATGGGGCACGCTAAGGTGTTATTGAGTATTCCAGAGATGTCGAAATGCAAGGCCGTCGCGCGAAAATGCGCAAGTGAACAATGGTCTGTGAGGGAGTTAGAGAAACAACTCAAAAAGGGCGGTTCTAGCGGAAGGCGTCCGGTGCAGCAGACAGAGCCAACTGCAGTAGAGATGTTTGCCGAAAACATGTCGGCACAGCTAGGCGATCACTTGGGGACCAAAGTAAAAGTAACGCTTGGACCCAAAAAGGGTGGCGGTAAATTAATTGTCGAATTCTTTGACCATGATCAACTCGAAGGGATCTTTGATAAATTGGGTTTTAAACCTAAAAACTGATATTCAACAAAATTTGCCCTGGCAATTAGTCGATGCCAGACCCAATGGTTTCTAACTTCCAAAACGAAAGATCTTTGCCAAAGCCTTCCTCAGTTCAAGAGTCGTTCGAGGCAGAAGCGTTGGCACGCGCAAAATTCATTCGAGTACTCCAAACCTGGGCGAGCGATCGTCTCGCTGCGAATGCAAGCAGGTTCGAAATAGTAGAAAAACGCAAAGCCGCATAGTGACACCCCTGTAGTTATCGGACGTCTATGATTAGTCAACTACTGACCACTCGGTCCCGTCTCTTTGCACCGTTCGGTACAAAGTGTCGCGTTCAAGGGGCGTGAAGCCAGCGTCACGAATTGCTCGTTCTAAGTCTTTGACTGTGCATTCCTGATGTGTTGATGTTGCCGAAACTTTTGTGATGTCATACCACACCACCGTGCCATCAATATCATCTGCGCCGCACTGCAACATGTGTTGTGCCATTTGAAGTGTTTGCATGATCCAAAATGCTTTTACGTGTGGAACATTATCAAGCATAAGTCTTGACACTGCAATAGTTCTTAAGTTTTCTATACCGCTTGGTCCGGGCAAGTGCGCAAACTCACTTACTCCTGGAATAAATGGAAGTGGAATAATTGCTTGGAACTTCCCCTGAATATTATCTTCACTTGCACGATCTTGTTCTTCACGCAACAAGGCCATATGTTGCAATCGTTCTATTCTTGATTCTATGTGGCCATACAACATTGTTGCATTCGAATTTAAACCAAGCTCATGTGCAACTCTGTGAACGTCCATCCATTGTTGGCCACGTATTTTCCCTCTAAATGCTTCGTCATGAATTCGGTCATCAAATACTTCTGCGCCACCTCCGGGAAGTGAGCCCAAGCCTACATCAACTAATTCGTTAATTACTGAGGCAATCCCTGCATTTCCGTCTTTTCCACGTTTAGATATTTTAGCTAAGTGAACAATTTCTACTGCAGTAAACGCTTTAATGTGAATGTTCGGCGCCACTTCTCTGATTGCACGAATCGCATCCGTATAATAAGTAAACGGTAACCAGGGGTGTAAGCCACCAACAATATGTATTTCAGTTGCACCAGATTCTTTTGCACCCTGTGCTTCTTTTTTAATATCTTCAATGGAATATTCATATGCACCTTCTTGATCTTTCTTACGAAAGAAATCGCAAAACTTACAACTCAACGCGCAAACATTCGAATAATTAATGTGCCTATTGATGTTGTAGTACGCAACATTGCCATGCAAATTTCTACGAACTTCATCAGCCAACGAACAAAGTGTCCATATGTCGTTTGTTTCGTAAAGTTGCAAACCTTCTGTAACTGAAATCCGTTCGCCTTCCCGTACTTTTTCTGCAATAGGTTCAAGCAGGGGATCGCTAATCTTCATTTCTGGCCGTTGCGTTGATGTATCAAAAGTGGTCATGAACACCATATCGTACCCTTACCCCCGAATAGTGCCAGGTCTAGGCGCTAGGTCCAAGTGCCAGGTCCACCGTTTAAGTGGTGCCGGATTGACAAGATAGGTAATTTGGGTTGCTGGTTCTTGATTTAATTGAGTTAAAGCTTGTTGAGAGAGAAAAAACACAAAACTCATGCTCTTTTTCCGACGATGGACCAACAGCATGGAAAATCACACGCTCAACCCAAATCCACACACTGGCATCGGATTTCCGAGTCCACAAAAGCAATGTGACCCGATTATTCGCTCAAATCGTTTATCGCTTCCGTTTCCCAGCGAAGCGGCGAAGATGCTTGGCAAGGAACGCGGCGAACACTGCAAATACGACGAGGCAGTTATTGCTGAAGCACAACAACGCATATACCTTATGGCTTCAATGATGGGTATTTGGGACCGCCACGACGATCCACCATCAGCGGCCTAAACTCATCTTCTAATAGATAACTCCAAAACAAAAGAGGCAAGCCGCTGCCTTCGATACGTTGCATCATCAAGAAACCGGATTGTTCTCATTGATGAATGCGACATTGCAGGCGGAGGAGGGTTCCATTTTTCATTTTTACTCTCGGGTGTACTTTCACCCTCTATCACATTTTTCCCATTCGCTATCACGCCAAGCTGATCTAGCACGTTTTGTGTAACCTCGCCAATACAATAAATTGTCCCCGTCGGAACCAATGCCACCGCTCCACCCATCGTCTCAACGTAATGGGGATCGCGAAATACGGCGTGCAAAGAACCGGCACGCCTGACAAATATTTCAGGGCTCCCTTCCACACGAAATAGCTGCTCGAACGACTGGTTCTTCCGCATGTCGTACGGTTCTAAACTAAACGAATCACTTAAGTTATTTACATCCTCAACTCCAGCATCAACAGGTGTGAGCTCAACAGGCACTGGTTGCATAAACAAACAAACAAAGAAGATTGTGAACATCGCGGAATACATCCTGCGTAGAGTATAATTAGTAGATGGCAACTCTACTATCTGTAAACGTTTCTCTAGGTGGAATTCCTAAACTTCCGGTTCCAAACTGTAGCGTAACTGTCAATGGGCTTGCCGGAGACGGTAGAGATCACGATAAGCACGTCTCAAAAGACAGGGCGATTAGCCTGATTGATACTGAGATTCTTGATCAACTCAAAGCAGAGGGGTATGAAGTGTGTCCTGGTGCAGTTGGTGAAAACTTCACAGTAGAAGCACTCAATGTGCAAGCCTTAGAACCTGGGAACCGACTCTCGTTCTCTGGTGGACTTGTCATTGAACTTGTTGAGTCAAGAAGACCCTGCTTTGTTCTCGACCCACTTGGGGAACAACTTAAAAAAGATATTGTTGGAAGATGCGGTTTCCTTGCAAAAGTGATCGTAGAAAACAGCGTTGCACCCGGTGAAACAATCACTGTCCTCAACAAGAACTAATCAAATGTGGCCGCACACCGTTGCAATCTTGATGGGTGGAAAAAGCAGCAGAATGGGAACGCCTAAACACGAAGTTACGTTACCAAATGGAAAAACAATGATGGATGCAATGCTTGCTTTTGCATCACACACTGCTACCAACACCGTCGTTGTTGGCGGTGACATCAATGGACAACATTGCCTACACGATCACCGACCGGGGCTTGGACCAGTTGCAGGCATCGAAGCGCTTCTAACATCAAACATCGACGATCGCTATTTGGTTGTTGGTTGCGACATGCCACTACTTAAAACCGAAACAGTGCAATCGCTTTTTATTTCAGGCGATGCTGTTTTCTTTTCTGGAAAAGGAAAAGGGGATTTTCCAACCTCGCTTCCACTTGTAATCAGTGCTGATTGCAACCAAGCTTGTTCCACTTACCTTGAGGGTGGTGGTAGATCACTTCACGGTTTTCTGCGCGAACTAGCGTGTGTTGTCGTTGATAGACCCGCTGGAATAGAACAACAACTTTCAAGCATCAACACACCTGAGCAACTCGACAATAGCTCCTTTGAATAAGGGTGTTTTAGATTCAGCATCTACTTCGGTCGAGAGAAGAATATTTGCTTCTGGAAAATACATTGCACAATTTCCACGTCTAATGTCAAACTTGCGAACGGCAACTTTTAACTCTCCCGCATCTCCGCGTACCAAAATTGCTTGGTTTGTTTCAAACCCAAAAGCAATAATATCTTCAGGGTTCATTAATACTACATCTCGTTTCGTTTGGCTTCTGTACACATCTTCCTCTTCGTACACCACCGTGTTAAATTGGCCCTCGCTTCGAATAGTCATCAAGCGCAACTGTGTTCTACCCAGCACTGGGAGTGGTTTCACCTGCACATCGTGTGCAATTACGTTGCCCGACATTGTTGCAAAAGTTGGCTCGTGGAAGGTTTTTCCTTTCATTTGATGTTCGTTCTCTGCATCAAAACCCGATACGCATTTTGCAATCAACGCGCGAATTGATTTGTGATTTTGAAACTGCTGCCACTGAACTCCATCAATTGCTGAATGTGCTAATTCAGCAATAACCGAAACCTCGCTTCGAGGTCCAACGTGGCGAGATATGCCGCCAGAACTTTGCCGAACATAGTTAAACATAGATTCTTGTGTTGTGCTTTGTTCCTCTTCATCGCGAGCGAGTACCGGAAGCACGACTGTTTCCATTCCTCTCCCCAAAAAATGTCCGCTGTTTAAAGTGGTGGACATGTATGAAACCAAGTTAATTTTTGACATTGCGTTGATTGCATGCCGTGTGTCTGGGTTTGAACCAAGCAAGTTGCCCCCTAGGCACATTGCATAATCTATTTCACCGCGGTGTGACGCTTGCATGCAAGCCATTGTGTCACCCCGAAAATTCGATTCATGTTTTGGCACCTTGATTTTTAGTTCGCGTTCAATTGCTTCTAGCATTTTTTCTTTAAGTATTGGAACAACTCCAACTGTACCCATGCCTTGAACATTTGAGTGCCCGCGAAGTGGCAATAAGCCCGCGCCCTCTCGACCAATCATACCCCGAGCAATTGCCGTGTTGGCAATCATCTTTACACTCTCTACACCACCTTCAACATGTGTGATACCCATTGCCCAACAAAAAATAGAGCTAGAAGATGTTGCATAAACACTAGAAACTTTTTCGATTGATTCTTTATCAACACCACTTTGTTCAACAATTGTTGACCAAGAAGTAGAAACTGCGCGGCTTGCAACCTCCTCAAAACCATCAACATGTTTTTCGATGAACTGATGATCAAAGCCTCCGTTTTCTCCAAGCCACTTAATAATTCCAAGGAGAAAAGCGCTATCTCCACCAATATTTGGTTGGATGTATATGTCAGCAATTTTTGACCCAAAAAACAAACTACGAATATCACTTGGCACTTTAAATGTACAAAGTCCCGGTTCCACCATCGGATTAACAACTATGACTTTCCCACCACGCCGTCTCAAATCCACAAGTGTTTTAAGAAGTCTCGGGTGGTTTGATGCGGGATTACACCCAATGAGAAAAACAAGATCACATTTGTGTATATCTTCTAGAACAACCGTCGCAGTTCCTGAACCAGTAACACTTGTTAACCCAACACCACTTGCTTGGTGACAATAATACGAACAGTTATTGACGTTGTTTGTTCCGCGCGCGCGCGCGGCTAATTGCAATAAAAAACCTGCCTCGTTACTCGAACGCCCACTTAGGTAATAGAACGAGCGATTAGGATCTGTCTGCCTGATTGTATTTGATGTTTTTTTGAGTGCGTCATCCCACGATACAGGTTTGTAATGAGTATCGAGGGGCCCAGCATACAATGGAAACACCAATCTTCCGCACGCTTCGAGTTCACGAGATGACATTGCAGATAACTGCGCAATTGAATAGCGTTCAAAAAATTCAGGTGTGATTGCTCCCTGCATATCTGCGGCCATTGCTTGTACAGATTTTTTGCAAAACTCTGGGAAACTGCCGAGTTCATTAACCAGACCACCACGCTGACCACCCATTCCAAGGGCGCACGTCTTGCACGCGTTAGCTGTTCGCATTGCTTTCCACATTGCGCGCAAACCACCTGCGTTTCGAGATTTCTTTAGCACATAACGGATTGAACGAAAGCCGCCCTGCGCTTTCATTCTGCGTGTTGATCCAGTGCTTCTTCAACTGCTTTCATTAGTGTTCCAACCATTTCAGCAGTAAAATTAAACTGTAATCCGGATGTTTCAAAAAGTTGTGGA
>JABHZL010000066.1 GCA_018656645.1 Phycisphaerae bacterium | reverse complement strand
GTCAGCGAGAGCTTTTTTGTGCCGTGAAGATGAAGTGCTTTCACGATTTGGAGACGCTCGGTCTCAACTAGAAAAACTGCCACAAGAGATGTCACATGCCCAGTTGAGAGCCTCTGGAATAGCCCTCCGCCGCCGTATCGGCGTTTTACGGTCAGATACGTGGCTCGACGAAGCACTTGGCTTCGCTGGATTGAGCCGCTAAGTGCATTTTAGAGCACGTGAACATGATAGAAAAAAGTGTCTTTTTCTCAGTTTTTCCACCATTCCTGCTCAATTTTCTTGCAAAACAGTATTTTTCACCTTAGAGTTAGAGACGGAGAAGGAACGCCTTTGAAGTTTGATAACCTTTAGCGCGTAAAAGTTAGAGAGAAAAAGTGAGCGAACGAGAGAGAACACGTCCACAATTTGAACGTCTTGAGCAGCGGGTGCTGCTCTCTGCTGATCTTGCACCCATGGCGGATCTCGGTCCAAGCGATTATGGACCGACACTTTTTCAACAATCATTGTTAGCAGATTCACTTCTCTTTGATCAAGATCGTTACGATCACAAACGTTCTTCAGTTTCAGCATCGGGCGGCAAACCAACACAACAACTTTCAAGCGCAGTCCGTAGTGCCGAACCGATTTTTGTTTTACAAAATAAAGCAAGCAGTGTGTCTTCTCAAACAAAACCGCTTCGTGATCTTACAGAGACAACAAAACCAATTGAACCACCACTTACTTCTTTGCCAACAACCGAAGAAACCTCATCTTCTTTTGATGATCTTTTTGGTTCACTTGAAGATTTATACGAAGAGATTGATCTGCCAGAATCAGGTGAAGAAGAATCTGGCGGTGGAGATTCTGACGGTGGTTATGATGTTGTTCAAAATGGTGATGTCGATCTTTCCATCGAGACCTCTCCAACAATCTTCGAAGCAAATATGGGAGATTGGATTGACATCGCTTGGACTGTTACCAACATCGGCGAAGATGATGCTCTTGGAAACGGTTGGCATGACTGGGTGGTGTATTCTCAAGACCAAACTCCAGATGATGCGGATATCTATCTCACTTCTCAGTGGTCTGGATCACAAGGTTTGCAAGTTGGCGACTCGTATGATGTTTTTCGATCAGCTCAACTCTCAGAAGACATAACCCAAGATGGGTATCTGATTTTCTTTACAGATCGTTGGGATCGCATTGACGAACTTGACGGAATCAATAATTACACAGTCGTAGAGTTTGACTTACTTGATGCCCAAGAAGAGGAAGACGATTCTGGCGGTGAATCGGGTGGTGATGAATCTGGCGACGACGATTCGGGCGACGAAGCCGGCGGCGATGAATCTGACGGGGACGAATCCGATGGTGGCGGTGATGAAGAAGATGATGGAGAGGGTGATGATTCGGGCGGTGATGGCGAAGATCGCGGTGGCGAACTGATCAATTATGTCATTTCGGAAGAACAACAGCAAAAACTGATCGATGGCCTAGAGACGTTCGTTAGCTTCATCGAAGAATTGCAAGGGTCGGATCTATTTATAGGCCCGCTTGCGGGTCTTGGTGAGTGGGTAGATACCAACGCAGATGGTGTGCTTGAAATGGGCCAATTTGCACTAGGTGCAATTACCAACCCAGAGCAACTTCTATCAGACTACATACAGGACCCAATTATAGAATATTTCGATAATGGGTCAGTTGATACTGATGGTCTCATTAATGCATTGTCCAATTTTGGTGATCCAGGCGATTCTTTGTCCTTTAGCTGGGATGAACTTCTTGGTGGTCTCGATGAATTAGCGAACGAATACAGAGTGGACTTACAACTTTCTGCAACAAGATCGTTGGAAATACCAATCGTTTTACCCGCTGATGTTTTGTCAACGGGCTTTGATTTTGGCGCTGATCTTTCTCTCGAGGCAGGAATAACGTTTGCCGCGGACTTTTCCCTAGGCGTTGATCTAACCGATGGCATTCCAGATGCAGAAGCGTTTTTTATTCGTGTCGATAGCATGACAGCCGATGCAAATATTGGCGTTGTTGGTCTCGATCTCGACGCATCGTTTAATATTGTTGATGTTATGATCACTGGCGGCGCGTTTACGGTTGACGCAGGTCTTGATCTCCAATTCCAAAATCCCGATGGTGATGCTGCAGGAAACATCACCGGCAGTGAGTTAATGTCCGCTCTAGGCGGTTCTACACAGGATATTACTGCACAAGTTGCAACGAGTCATTCGTTTGACGCTACTTTGCCAGTGACAGTGACACTCAATGGCTCAGAGATTCTTCCAGGTGGATCAGAAATCACATTACTCTGTACAGATATTTTCAACGACTCAATTTTGATTGATTTTGGAGATGCTTGGGATACAATCTCGAACTTTGAAAACCTGAGTTCAGGTGACTTAAGTGCCATGATGAACCAAGTCGCCGCCATGCTTCAATCATTTGGAGTAGATTGGCTTGATCTTGAAATTCCAGGAACAGGCGGCTCTACCCTCGGCGATGTTATTGACCTTGGTGAACAATTCAGTAATGCTGTTGTGGACGCACTTGATCTGCTCGAGCAGGCAGAAGCGGATCCCTACGGATCACTGCAACTATTGGCTCAAGCACTGATCGACAGCGGTGTCGCTGGCACAGATGCGATTTCGTATGACTCTGCAACAAACCGCGTCCTTGTCACACTTGGATTTAGCGCCGCATTGCCAGTTGGTGAGGACGCCCCATCTGTCGCCATCGACCTGAACTATGGCGACGCCATTTGGGGTGAATTTAGCACAGATGCAACGGCAACTGTTAGTGGTGATGTCACCGTCGCCTTGGTGCTGGGCTTGAGTCTAGCTCCACCGCCTAATGGAGAAGATGAGGCATCAATTCTTGAGAGAATTTTGCTTGGTGATGCTTCATTTGAAGCAAACATTGCAGCAGATGCAGAATTCAATGCGAGTGCAAAAATTGGTGGGCTCTCAATTGAGCTGACCGATCTCGATGGTGATGGCACCTCAGATTCCAATATCCACGCTGAAGCATCAATTAATGTGAGCCTCGCAGGAGGTTCTGCCTTCACATCTTTGAGTGATATTTTCGCAGGAAATTACTCGGTAGGAACACCTATCACTTCCGGATCGATGGACGCACATTTTGGCGGAATTACCGTTGACGCAGGAGTTTTTGGCACGATTTCTGGTGACCCAACAATTGAGATTTCAATCCCAGATATCAACGATTTAAATAACATTGACTTCGATCTTTCAGGTTTTGACGAGGCACTTGCTGCATTCCAAAACTTTGAAATTTCTGACATTTTTAGTGGGCTCTCTAGCATCACATCGATCATCGATTCGTTCGGTGGTTCAGAATATCTCGACCTTGAATTGCCCATGATTAATGTGAGCGCTCGCGAGATTTTGACGTTTGTCGAGCGTTTTTCAGATGCGATAACATCGTTTGAGGGCACTGATGGGCTCTCTCTAGAGAGCATGGAAACTGCACTCAACGATGTGCTCACTACAGCCTTTGATCTACCATCGGTTGATGACATTGTAGATCTCGCACTTGATCAAGTCAGCAAAATATTTACATTCAACATCAATCATTCTTACTCCGTTGCCTATGATGACGTGCCGTTCAATATCGATTTCACAGAACTTCTCTCTGGAGCTGCAGGTGGCTGGGAAGCACTGGGTCAACTCGTTGCTGGCGTTGAAGGTTCTGGCAACGTTTCAATTACTGCAAGTGCAGACTTAAACTTGGAATTTGGCTTCGATTTAACAACACCCACATCGCCAAAATTCTTTATTGGTGACTCGTCTTCGTTCATAGGAAACTTGCTTGCTTCAGCTGAAAACGTTGATTTCTCAGTTGCACTTGGTCCACTTGGCATTTTCATCGTAAATGGAAGTGCAGGCATTGGGTTTTCACACGAGGACATGGCTTCGCCAGCTCAGTTAGGTGTTCGAATGGACACAGATGCGGGCGACGGTAGGTGGTATTTTGACAGTGAAAACCCTCTGTCAAGACTTGATCCGTTCGTCAACGGTCACATCCATGGCGAGTTACCCATGTATTTCCCAACAGAGGGGAATAGTATTGGATCGCTTGCATTTGAAATTGGACTTAATCCCTTAAGCGCTGAACTCACAGAATACCCAAACCTCGACGATCTACTTGATGGATTTAGCATATTAGATAACGTTGGTGCAATTATTGATGGTATTGATTACCTTCTCACGCTTCTTGAAGATCAAATTGACGATGTGCTTGAGCAATACGATATTCCTCTGATCGGCAATAGCCTCCAAGATGCAATCAACGCAATGAGCGATTTGCGAAGCGATATCATCACGCCACTGACTGATTTCCTCGAAGACGTGTTTACTGCAGATACAGTAACTGATGCACTCTTCAAACTCCTGGGGACTGATGGGCTTGATATCGACGGCGATGGCATCGCCGACATTGATGGGCTTAATATCTTGGGAGATGCAAATGAAGATGGTGTGATTGATGAAGCTGATATTGGGCTTGAGGAAGTTCGAAACGGGCTCGACGAACTTGTTGGGTATGAGTGGAATCCCCATCTACAGCGTCACATTGACATTGTTGATTTTAGTCTTGCATCAGATCTAGGTTTACCTGGTTTTGACTTTAGCCTTGAGGGTGATTTAGTTATTGGGATTGACTTTGCATTTACCATGGGTATTGGCATCACGGTTGATGATGGTGTGTACATTAAGACAGACGCCGCAGAGGAACTGGCCCTAGATATTTCAATAACTACTCCGGGGTTAGATGGCTCTGCGAACGCGCTTGGATTTTTGGCGCTTTCTGTTGAAGATGGTGATCACAGCGGCAACGGCCAATCAACTCACGCAAGCGCTGGGGTGTCGATAAATATTGGTGGTGGCGTCGACGATATCTTGACAGTAACCGAAATGTTCAGCGGTTCTGGTTCATTCAATGTGGACTTCACTGGCGAGATTGAAATAGATCTCCTAATGACTCTTACAGCTGGTAGCAGCGGTGAATCAATTTCAATGCCATCTTTTACAACGAATTTCTTGTATCTAGAGGATTTTGTCAGCGGTGATCGTACGCTTGGTTTTGATAACTTGACAATGGATTTTGGTTCATTCATCAGTGATTTTGCTGGTGGTATTTTGGGCGATATCAAGACATTGCTCGAGCCCCTCGAGCCGCTACGAGATGCGTTGAATTATAACATTCCATGGATAGATATCACACTGCTGCAAATTGTCAGCATTGAATATCCGTCTATAGGGCAATTCTTTGGTGCGATGAATGACATCTATGATTTGATGGATCTCGTTGACAGCCTTAATGGCTCTGAAAACTGGGGTATTGATCTTGGTAGTTATACCTTTAGTGGTGCTGCGATAGATGCACCAACAATGGGAAATGCTACGTTTACTGAACCTAGTAGTGTTGATTCCCAAATCTCAGGTTTTGGTGGAACGGCTGCGGCATTTGGTTCACAAATGGTGTCCGTCGAGGGTGGCTTCTCATTCCCGATTTTGGACTTTGGTGAAGCATTTAGTTTGTTCCTTGGCGGAACGCCAACGCTCTTCGAATACAACATGCCAACAGTTGAGTTTGAGTATGAGTACACACAGACAATACCAATTTGGGGATTTTCGTTCGATTTTTGGGGCGAAACGTACAGTATTGGAATTAATCTAGACATTACGGGTAGATTTGAATTGTTTATCAATTTGGGATTTGGGTACGACGCAGCGGGTTTAGTAAGTTTTGCAGCAAGTGGTTATTCAGATTATGCTTCACTGCTTGATGGATTCTTTATCCACGACACACATGGTTCAGACATTGACACCCCTGAACTAACTGCGATTTTATCCTTTGAGTTGGATGTAAACTTGGGATTTGGTATTGGCAAAGTAGGTGGAGGCGGTGGGATTAGAGGTACTGTAGAACTTGATCTTGTCGATCCAGATGGAGATGGCAAGATCCGTGGTGATGAGTTTGCAAGCTTGTACAACAGTGGTGGCATTTGGGGTTTATTCGAAGTTTCTGGTTCCGTAGAAGCGTATGCTTATGCATACTTTGAAGCTTTTTGGATTGAGTGGTGGTCTGCAGAATTGTTCAGCTTCACCTTGCTGGAGTTTGGACCTGAAGGCACAGTTGACACACTTCCAGAATATACACTAGCCGAACTCGATGGCGATACGCTCTACTTGAACATGGGCTCTCGGGCGGAACTTCGCGGCGAAGAGGGCGCTGATGGCTCAGAAGATGAAACATTCACCCTTACTGGTAGTGGTGCTGGTACTGTCCAAGTTGGATACGCCGGTGTGCTTACAACCTATATAGGTGTGAACCAAATCGTTGGCGATGGTGCGGGTGGTGATGACAGAATTGAAACTGAAAATTTATATAACGCACTCATTTTTGATGGTGGCGCGGGTAATGATTACATCGAAGGGTCGCTCGTGGGTGATACGCTCACCGGCGGGAGTGATGACGACACGATCTATGGTTTTGCTGGTGATGACACCATTTCAGGTGGGCTTGGTGCCGATATTCTCTACGGTGGTACTGCCGAAGACATCTTGTACGGATACACAGCGAATACTGCAGGTGATGACAACGCAGCGGACAGGATGTACGGTGAAGAAAATAATGATGTGATTCATGGTGGTGGCGGCAATGACTATGCTGATGGCGGCGCTGGTGATGATTCAATTTCGGGGCATGGTGGCAGCGATGAGCTCCTTGGTGGCGATGATCAAGACATACTTTGGGGACACGCTGATGGCGCATCAGGTGATGATGGTGCTGACGATTTCCTCTTTGGTAATGCGGGTAATGACATCCTTTATGGACAGGCTGGCAATGATGAACTTGATGGTGAAGGCGGCGATGACACCATGTTTGGCGGCTCTGGCGATGACACCTTAAACGGCGGTGCTGATGATGACATACTTAGTGGTCAATCGGGCCAAGATACTCTTCGTGGTGGCGACGGTAATGACACACTCTATGGTCATGCAGAAGATACAAGCGATGATGATGGAAGCGCTGATACTCTCATTGGTGGTGCAGACAACGATACGTTGATGGGGCAAGGTGGCAGCGACGTACTCTACGGTGGTTACGGCAACGATACACTGTATGGGCACGATCTCAACACTTCGGATGACGATGGTGCTGCTGATTCACTTTCTGGCGAAGAAGGAAACGATACGCTTTCAGGAGATATGGGTGCTGACTCACTTTGGGGTGGTAAGGGTGATGACGTACTCTACGGTCATGCGTTGATCACAAGCGATGATGATGGCGCAGCTGATACGATTTGGGGAGGTGCTGGGAGTGACACGATCAGCGGTAATGGTGGCGACGATGAACTCCATGGTGGCGATAACAATGACACCATATACGGTCACGCTGTTGCAACAGCAAATGATGATGGTGGCGTTGATGTGATCTATGGCGACGATGGTAGCGATGTTCTCTTTGGTAACGCCGGAGCAGATACTCTCTATGGTGGCGAGGGCAACGATACTTTATATGGTCACGCTATTGAAACAGGCAATGATGATGGTGCCTCAGACTTACTTTATGGCGAAGGTGGCAATGACACATTGTCTGGCAATGCAGGAAACGATGAACTTCATGGAGGTGATGCTACTGACACACTCTACGGTCATGCTCTTGACACAAGCGATGATGATGGAGTTGTAGATACACTCTATGGCGATGCAGGCGACGATGTCCTTTCAGGCAATGGTGGAGATGACATATTGAACGGCGGGGATGACAACGACACCCTGTACGGACATGCTGCAGATACCAGCGATGACGATGGTGCCAGAGATGTATTGTTTGGCGATGGTGGGGATGACACGCTTTACGGTCAAGCGGGCGATGACGAACTCCATGGTGGTGATGATGACGATGAGTTGCACGGTAACGACGGCAATGACACACTCACTGGTGATTCAGGAGACGACGTCCTGTACGGTGATGCAGGTGAAGATTCTCTTCAAGGAAGCACGGATAATGACATTCTATATGGTGGCGTTGACAACGACACATTGAACGGTAACGGTGGGAATGATCAACTCTATGGTAATGATGGAGATGATTATCTCTATGGGGACGCGGGTGATGACACGCTCTCTGGCAATAATGGCAACGATGAGTTATATGGCGGAACGGAAAAAGATACCCTTTCCGGAAATGACGGCGAGGATCTTCTTTTTGGTGGAAGTGGCAATGACACGATCGATGGTAACGATGGCATCGATGTCATCTTCGGTGAAGATGATGATGACACAATCTACGGCTCTGCAGGTGAAGATATTATCTACGGTGGCCTTGGTAATGATGTAATCGAAGGCAACGGCGATGATGACCTTATCTACGGTAACGATGGCAACGACACAATCTATGGCAATGATGGACGCGACCGTTTGCTTGGTGACGACGGCGATGACGTGATGTATGGCAATGGCGGAGGCGATTACATAGAGGGGCGTGCAGGGAATGATACAATCGAGGGCAACAGTGGAAATGACATTATCCGTGGTGGAGATGACAACGACACGATCTACGGTGGTGACCCAACCGGTTTGTCATTCGGTGAGGATCGCATATTCGGGGAAGCTGGTGATGACCTTATCAGTGGTGGAAGTGGGAATGATTGGATTTCTGGTGGAGAAGGCGCAGACACGATTTATGGCGGTCAAGGTCACGACGTACTTGCTGGCGATGCTGGCGATGACATGATCGAAGGCAACTTAGGTTCAGATCGAATTGATGGCGGAGATGGAAACGACCTTTTGATGGGCGAGGGTGACATCACACGGTACGTCATGCCCGGTTTAGCTGTTTCGTATTATGCAATTGGCGATGTTGCTGCCATTCCAAATTTCAACAATATGACGCCGTTTTTCCAAGACACGATCGGCAACATCAATGAAGAACTTAGTTACGGCAATGTTTTTGGTAGCGGGATGTCAGACAAAGTTGGTGTCCGCATACACGGATATATCCAGATTGATATCCCTGGCACAAAAACATTCGCCCTTTCAAGCGATGATGGTTCTAAACTATATATAGATGGCGAGTTGTTGATCGATAACGATGGCACACACGAACCCATCGAGATGTATGGAGAGGTGGATCTTGAAGTTGGGCTTCATGAAATTCGCGTTGATTACTTCGAGAGAACAGATTCGCATGAATTACGTCTCGCTTGGATGATTGATCAAGGGGCATGGGATATTATTCCAAGCAACCTGTTCTTCCAAGAATCTGCTGTTGAGGGCGATGATGACTTTATTGTTGGTGGTGATGGAGATGATCATATCTTTGGTGATCTGGGCAATGACCTTCTTGCAGGCGATGCTGGCAATGACACGCTCAATGGTGGTGAAGGTGACGACGTTTTGCTTGGTGTTGACGGAGACGATACGCTCTTTGGTTCAACCGGCGAAGATCTACTCGATGGTGGCAGTGGAACAGACCATCTTGAAGGTGGACTTGGCAACGATGAACTCCGCGCAGGTACTGGTACCAACGATGATTTAGACGGCGGTGCTGGTGATGATTTGATTTATGGTTCACACTATGGTGATGATAAAATTGACGGTGGTACAGGCAACGACACAGTATTCGCACAAGGTGGTTCTGACTTAGTCTTTGGTGGCGATGGAGACGACACACTCGATGGTGGTGAAGATGCAGATACGCTCCATGGTGGTGACGGAAATGATGTTATCTACGGTGGCGGTGGTGCGGGTGATCAACTTTTAGGTGAATCAGGCGACGATGTGCTTCATGGTTCAGATGATGGTGCAGACTTCGCTGACGGCGGCGTGGGCAGCGATCACATCTTCGGTAACGGCGGCAACGATCGGCTTGAAGGCAACCTTGGTGATGATGTGATCGAAGGTGGTTTTGGTGATGACACTATTTTGGGCAATGCTGGTACTGACGTTTTACTCGGAGGTGCCGATCACGATCTGTTATACGGTTTTGATGATAATCTATCAGACAATAACCTTGAAATTGATTATCTCTATGGTGATTACGGCACAAACATCGACGATGCATTCTCTGGCGGCGATCAATTGTTCGGTAACGCTGGGAACGATATTCTTGTCGGTGAAGGCGGTGACGATTACATAAACCACGGAGGTGGTTCAGAAAATATTATTGATTACGGAAGTGGTGAAGGCGCTAATCCAGATGACTTTGTCCCACCAGCACCAACACCTAACCCAACTGTAATCGTTAAAGAAGCAATAACCTTTGCTACTACGCAACTAGCAGAAGGTATGGAAGGGCGATCAAGATGGTCTGGTCTTTCAGGTGCAGCACTCTCAGGTGGCGTTGCAGGCACAACAGTCTTTGCAAGTGAACCTGCAATTGCTG
Organism: Phycisphaerae bacterium; assembly: GCA_018656645.1. GTDB lineage: Bacteria > Planctomycetota > Phycisphaerae > Phycisphaerales > SM1A02. Next base: position 20,706 of record JABHZL010000066.1, on the reverse strand, counting down.
TTGCAAGTGATGGCACGCTCTACGCTGCGTGGATTGATTTGCGAAGCGGTAGTAGACAAGTCTATGTCGCGGAATATAGCGGTGGCAGTTGGAGTGAACTAGGTGGATCTATAACTGGTGGAGGCGTGAGCAATACTATTGAAGATGCACGTGATGTTTCAATTAGCGTGACAGACGCGGGAAATCCAATTGTGACATGGACGCAGGCAAGCGGTCCATTTACCGATATTTACTCTTCGGAATATAACGAAACAACAACTTCATGGAATCAACTTGTTGTGGACAACTCTGGTGTTGCGTCTGATTCGCAAATAACTGAGTTTGGCACAACGAATGCTGCTGCTTGGCTAGATGACAGCAGTGGAACAGTGCAACTTTACATTCGCCAACTTGTGGGCGGCGTATGGCAATCAATTGGTGCAGGTAGCGACAATGCTGGTGGTGTCAGCAATGCAGTCAAAGATGTCAATTCGTTCACTCTTGCAGGAAACGGAACAGAAATTGTTCTTACTTGGGAAACGAATGGCAGTGTTTTCCTCATGCAGTGGGATGGTGCAGCGTGGATTGAACTTGCAGGCTCTGCTTCGGGTGATGGTCTTGCAGGAACAACAGCCGCATTAAATCCAACAGTTGCGATGTTAGGAATCGATGTCACAGTCGCTTGGCTAGCTGGGGTCGACGCACCCGATAGTGTTTATGGCACCCATTACACAAGTGGAGTTTGGAGTGATCTTAAATCTGGCGATGCACTTTCATCGGAAACAATTGAAGCGCACAGCGTACATCTTGCCAGTTCCAATTCAGGTGTTGGTGAGATGGACATTCTCTGGACTGCCCGCGATCTTGATGCATCAGAAGTCATCCAGCGGCAACGATGGAATGGAAGTAAATTTGTAACCGATCTGGCAAGTGATATGACAACAGGTGTCGTTGGTTCTGCTGCAGCAGTAGCAGATGTCTCGTATGTTATTGATGGTGATGGCCATGCCATCACAGCAATTCAAAATGGCGATGGATCGGCTATGGCAGTGAGAGTTATTGCAAATAAGGTTGACATTGCAACAACACACGAACTTGCACTTGGAAGTTCAATTCAAACGCTATTAGACAGCGGTACACTGCAAGCAGGCGATGTGATTGTCCTTGAAGCAGGCACATGGAATGAATCTCTTGCATTGACATCTGCGCACAATGGCGTGCATGTCATTGCAACAGGTGCTAACCTTGTTGGTGATATTACTTTAGATGGTGCAGACAACGTTGTTCTCGATGCACTACAAGTAACAGGAACACTTTCGGCTGATAATACAATAGATCTTACGTTACGCGACGTAGTTGTTTCTGGAGTAACCACACTTACAGGTGGTAGCGGCGTACTACTTGACGGTGGCGTTTTTGGTGGCGTGGTAGTTGACGGAAATGTAGATGGTGCTGAAATACGAAGAGCGACCTTGCAAGGCGCAACTGCGCTCACGCTTGGCTCTGCTACAAACCTACTTGTCCACGATGTCATGATGACACCTACAGACTTAGGAATTGATGTCCAAAGTAGTTGGAGTGGCAGGATTGCAAACAACACGATTAATGGTGGTAATACAGGTATCAATATCGATGCTGCATTCACCGGAACAGTTGAACACAACGAAATCGAGAACGCGACAGTTGGTGTTGCGTACAACGCTTCTGCGACGTTAAGCAACAATTCAATTCACTCGAACACGACAGGCGTCACTGTGAGTGTCTTTGATGAAAGTGCCGCCTTCGGTTTTGTTGGCGAGAGTGCTCCAAACACAATTGCAAATAATCAAGTAGGCGTAGCACTCAGTAACGGCCGGGTTATTGGTCAAATCATTACGCAAAACGCTGTTGGTATCGCAGGCACTGGTATTGCAGGTCATATAAATATTGAAAATGCAAATGTCATCGACGGAAATGTCGTTGGTGTTGATATGAACGGAATCGTACAACGAAATCGCTTCGTTGAAAATATCACTGGTGTGCTAGCAACTGATGAACTGCAAATCGTTCAAAATATATTCGTCAATCACGCATCAGTTGCAATCAACGTCCAACAAGTTGATGGTGTACACATTGTGGGTAACACAATGTACGAGCCAGACGCTGACGGCATCCGAGTCATCAGTAGTTCCAATGGTACTCGCATCTTCAATAATATAGTATGGGTTGAATCGGGTTACGCACTTTATGTTGCAAGCGACAGTGTGAATGAATTTGCAAGTGACTTTAATACATTGCATGCAAGTGGTGATGGAACTGTTTTATTCTGGAGCCGGGAATACACAGACCTGCTTGAGTTCCAAGCCGAAGTTGCAGGTGATGAAATGCATTCAATCGGCGTAAGTGAGATTGACCAAGCGTGGTCACAACCACAATTCGAAAACCGCGGCAACGGCGACCTACGTTTACTCGCTGCAGCAGCAGGTCTGCGATTCACAAGCCCGGCAGTCGATAGTGGCGATTCATCGATTGATCTAGGTAGGCTTGATTACGTTACGAACCTCCTCACAAACGGTAGTTTTGAAGAGGGTCTCACTGGTTGGGAAGTGAGTGCTGAAGCAGGAACGGCTTCTGCAGTTGCCCCGTTCGCTAGCGATTCGTATTTTACTTCGGGTACTGATATTACAAGTTACGCCCAGCAAACGATCGATTTGCTTGCAGCGGGCTTTACAACTGGACAATTAGATGGCGGCATGATGCTTTCCTTCGGAGGACGCATGCGAACAACCGATGGTGATATTGGCAGAGTGATGCTCACAGCACTTGATGCTGGTGGACAGATACTACTTGTGCCAGATGTCAACGGTGCAATGCAAGATTCCCGTATTGTGGACGCAGATGGCACAATTACTACATGGGAAGGCTTGCGAGATCGTTTCCGTTTACCAACGGGTACACGAAAAGTACTTATTCGTTTTGAAGGTACCCGCGTTGAAGGCACTTCAAACGATGTGATTCTTGACAATGCTTTTGTGACTCTTACTCCCGATGGCGAACTCACAGACCAAGGTGCTTTTGGAAGTTCAACGCTTGACAGTAACCGAGTTGATAGTGCACCACGCATCGTGCTTCGAAGTCCAGACATGTATCTGGACTGGGAACTTGAAGTGCCTCATGTTATTACATGGGACTCGATAGGAAACACAAATGGTCTTCCTGTCAAGATTGACCTCATCCAAGATACGGTTGAAGGACCAGTTGTTGTTGCTACCATTGCAGGTGCAACGCCAGATGACGGCATCTTTGATCAATCAGGTGATCCATTTGAAACATGGTGGCCAACGATGAGCGGCATCGCTGCTGGCACCGAAGGGCTGCGTTTACAAGTCACAATCAACGGTGATGTCATGTCGATGGATCGTTCACGAGAATCGTTTGTGACACCCATCATTGGCACAGATTATTACATTGATGATGCGAGTAACGACAACGATCAATACACACCAGGTGCAATTGGCAAAGTGCGAAATTCTGGTAGAACCCCAGACGCACCTAAGCCGCACTTGGCGACGTTGCTTCGTGCGTTCGAACTTCGCTACGGCGATGTGGTTTACGTCGATGCTGGAACGTATGGGCTTATTCAACCAATCGTAGTTTCTGCAGTAGATGGTGTTGGATTTGGTAATGATTACGGATTTTCACTCGTAGGTCCTAATTTAGTTGGCTCGACTGCAATCATTAATCCGCTCACTTCTGAAATTCAAAACAATGAAGTGCTCTTAACTATTGACAGAGCAGATGATGTGAAGTTGGCAGATATTTCATTCACTGGCGGCTATTACGGCATGGAAGTAGTAAATTCCGACGGTGTTGAACTTAATAATCTTTCTATCTATGCCAATGCAGACGACGGTTTACACATTGACAGTGACTCCTTGAATATTGCTATCACGAGTGGGTCGTTCTACAGTAATGCTGGCAATGGTATTTGGGTTGAGGGTAACGCTACAATCGATGCTGTTGAAGTGTACTCAAACGATGAAACCGGAGTGTATGCTCGAAACACATCACCTTCCTCTGAAGGAAAAGTGATCACTCTGACGAATAGTGAAATTTACGACAACGAAGATCGAGAAGTCTATCTCTACTCATCGAATTACGTAGATGGATGGTATGGGGTAGTCATGGCGAACAATACGGTTTACGAGTCGGACTTGAATGCATATCTAGAAGCCGTTTACATGAGGAACGGTTTACTTCAAGGCAATGACATCAGCGGTGGTTCAATTAGTTTAAATATTGGCGGGTTCAGTGTAGCTCAAAATAACGTTATTCATGAGAGTGGTAATATTGGTGTTAGGCTTTTAGATGGAACTATCTTTAAAAATAATCGAGTTTGGGGGCATGCTGACAGGGGTGTTTATGCGACATATACCAACTCGATGGTGATCCTTGGAAACAAGATTTACAACAATGATGTTGGGCTGAGGGTGACCACGACAGGCTCAGGTGTGCAAGTGCGGAACAACATGTTCTATATGAATACCTCTGTTGGCGCTCAGATAGATGGCTCAAATACTTCGATCGATGTAATGAACAACACTTTCCTTCATACTTCGGGTCGATCGATCTATGTGATGGGTAATACTGAAAATCTATTTATACGAAACAACATTTTCTTACTAGATGATGGCTATGCCATCTACGTAGATGACAATAGCCAAGTTGGATTTAATTCTGATTACAACTTGTTTGACATGGGCGGGTCGGCGATTTATGGATACTGGCAGGGTGATCAAGTTTCGGTCATAGATTGGCAGGGAGCCTCCGGTCAAGACGCTCATGTTGTTCTTGGATATCCTGACTTCGTTTCCATAAATGGAGTTGATGGCATACTTGGAGCGAGTGGTGGTATTGATTATGGCGAAGATGATGATTTCCACTTGAAAGCCGGATCAATTGCGATTAATCAAGGCGATCCAAATACGTGGTGGATTTTTGAAGAAGGCAATAATGGTAACCGTGTCAATCTTGGTGCATTTGGCAATACCTCAGAAGCAACTGAAGGTGATGCCCAAGTTGTGCAAGTATTATTACCTAACGGTGGTGAGCGCCTTGAACTTGATGCTCCGATTGATGTCACGTGGTTGACTGCAGGTCTTGGTGAGTGGGATATTCTTGCGTTGATTAACGCCGGTGGTGATGCGGCCGGTGCAAGGTGGCTGCAAGACGCATACTTCGAAAATTACTATTCAACAGCTTCAACAGTTGAAACAATTGACATGAGTGGTGTCTTAGATGCCGCACCAGAATCTGTTTACCAATCGAATCGCAATGGTAGTGTTGCAGACCCAATTATGTATTACATGCCAGTTGCAGATGGGGCGTACCAAGTTCGTCTTCACTTTGCAGAATTAGACAATGTTTCTGTTGGTAACCGTGTCATGGATGTATATGTCAATGGAGTTCTTGGTGCAAGTGATATAGATGTGTTTTCTGAAGTGGGTCGCTATGCAGCGTACACAGTTGAATTTAATGCAGCATCGATTTGGGGATCGGGCATAGAAATCGAAATCGCTTCAACAAGCAGTTGGCGTCCAATTATTAGTGGTATAGAACTCTATAAGGTTTCTGCTGGTGTTGAATCACCTAAGGCTTTAGTGGAATGGTCCAACGACAATGGTGGATCATGGTCTGTAATAGGCGGAACTATATTTATTGACCGATTCGGCATGGGAGAAACTACTTGGTCACCAGATGTTGTAACAACTGAAGGCTTGTTGCAAGTAACAGAGCTCAGTTCAGGTGTGAGTGACATATCTGATGCTACCTTCTCAATACTTCTGCCCTCTACCGAATATTTTATTAACGACGATTCAACAAATTTCGATGTATACACGACAGCAGTAGGTAATGACGCCAACGATGGCAGAAGTGCAGCAACACCTATGGCAAGTCTTACAGCACTTCTTGCTGCCTATGACTTTGGTGTAGACGACACGATTTACGTGGACACAGGTGAATATAACCTGACTGGTAATATCGTGATCGACTCTGGTGATTCTGGGGTCACCATCATCGGTGCTGCAGGAAGTGAAGTGGCAACTGCAGATTCAGTTTCAATCTTTAATCGAGGCAACACAGGTGAAGATCAATACGTCTTTCATTTACAATCAGCAGATAACGTCACGGTGTCTTTCCTCTCACTCACCGGTGGCTATTACGGTGTAAATGTAACTGATTCAGATACAATTACGCTGAATTCCCTAGAAGTGTATGGCAACGCTAACATGGGTCTTGCTATAGACAACGAGAGTGATGATTTTGCGATTACTGGAGGTACTTTCTACAGCAATGGTAGTCACGGAATATACATCAGAGGGTATGGTGAAATTACCGACTCTACTGTATATGGAAATTATTATGATGGCATTCGAGTTGAGAACTACTCTGCTGCTTCCGATTCTAAAACTGTTTACATTACTGGCGCAACCGTATACGAAAACGGATCTCGAAATGTATACATCTACACATCAAGCACTCCGGAGAATGGTTGGTATGGAGTAGAACTTTCTAATAGTACGATCTATCATTCAGATATAAATTCTTACTATGGATCAGTGTATGCACGGAATGTTTTGGTTTCAAATAATGATATTTATGCAGGCAGTGGGGGCATTGATGCTCGAGGTTCAAGTTTTATCCACAACAATGTTGTTCATGGAACTGGGGATACTGGAATCTATCTTCGTGACACTTCGAGTGCAATTGGAAATCGAATTTGGGGCAACCTGGACGTTGGCTTGTATATCTCAACGTACACTGTTTCTGAAATTAAAGAAAACATGATCTACAACAACGTAGTCGGCATTCATGCTGTGTTGAACTATGGTACTGCAGATACTATTTCAAATAATATTGTGTACAACAATAGCGAAGTAGGTATTAGAGTTGATGGTAATGACTCGGCAGTTCTAACTCTTGTGAATAATACAGTTTTGCAACAAACTGGACGTGCGATTGATGTGATGGGGAACACTGAAAACTTCTTGTTCCTTAATAACATCTTGGTTGTCGAAGGTGGGTACGGCATATATGTCGACGACAATAGCCAAATTGGGTTCGATTCTAATTATAATTTGATTGAAGTTAGTGGTAGTTCTATTGCTGGATATTGGCAAGGCGACCGCGCAACGATCGAAAACTGGAGAACAGCTTCTGGGCAGGATGCAAATAGTATTGTTGGCGATCCTCAATTCGTTCTTGCTGAAGGAGTGGACGGATTATTGGGTGCTGTTGGAGGTTTTGACTTTGGAGCTGATGATAATTTTCATCTCCAGAGTGGATCAATTGCAATAGATCAAGGTGACCCAGATTCGTGGTGGATTCTTGAAGAAGGTAATAACGGAAACCGTGTAAACCTAGGCGCATTTGGTAATTCATCGGAAGCGGCTACTAGTGATGCTCAGCTAATTCAAATATTGACACCAAATGGCGGAGATTTGCTTGAGCTTGATGTGCCGATAGATGTAACTTGGTTAACGGCAGGTCTTGGAAACTGGGATGTTCTGGGATTGATCAACACAGGTGGAGATGCAGCTGGTGCAAGGTGGCTGGAAGACGCATACTTCGAAAATTATTATTCAACAACTTCAACAGTTGAAACAATTGACATGAGTGGTGTCTCAGATGCTGCACCAGAATTCATTTATCAAACCCAACGGATCGGTTCTGTAGCACAACCACTCTCGTATGTTCTGCCTGTTGTAGATGGAACATACCGGATCCGAATGCACTGGGCTGAAATTTCGAATGCAATTGCGGGTTCTAGATTGATGGACGTCACTATTCAGGGTTCTGTCGTAGCGAGTGGTATTGATGTTTATGACGCAGTTGGACAATACGTGGCTTACTCGATGGAATTTGAAGTAGAAGTAATAGGTGGAAATGGAATTACTATTGAAGTTTCTTCCACAACAGGATGGAAGCCGATTCTCAATGGTATCGAACTTGCAAAAGCTGCAGGAGGAATTGCAATCCCTACAGCAACAGTGGCATCATCTGATGATGGCGGAGATTCATGGACTACTATCATCGAGAGTGTTTCGATTGATCGTTACGCAATGGGTACTACATCGTGGTCTCCTCAAAACGCTACTAATGAAGCACTTATTCAAGTAGCAAGTGATCAAGTAGGTGTGAGTGACACATCTGACTCGACGTTCGCGGTCCTTGCACCTTCGACAGAGTATTACATCAACGATGTTTCAACTGACAATGATGTTTATACAAATGCAATAGGCGATGCCACCAATGACGGTAGATCTGCCTCCACCCCAATGCTGAGTCTCTCTGCTCTACTTGATGCATATGATTTTGATGAGGGTGACACAATTTATGTAGATACCGGAACGTATACGCTTACGGGCAATGTTCTAATAGGTGAACAAGACCAAGGCGTGACTATCATCGGCGCCGGAGCGAGCGAGAGTGCTACAGAAGATTCGGTTTCAATCATTGACAGAGCAAATAATAGCTCAGGACAGCATGTCTTTGAATTGACAGAAGCTGATGGTGTGACACTCTCGCACCTATCAATAACTGGTGGATACGACGGCATCAATGGCACTGGGGCAACGAACCTCACGCTTATAGAGATGGCAATCTACAACAATGCATATCGTGGCGTGTCGCTTGATATGTTGAGCAGCAACCTTCTTGTGACTGGTGGCAAATTCTTTAGCAATGGAAACGATGGTATCTTTTCTGAAAGCAGTGTGACTCTAACAAGCATCGATGTGTATTCCAATGGTGATTTAGGAATTGACATCTTTAATCAGAATACAACTCCAGAAAGTGATCGCTGGGCAGTAATCGAAGATTCAACTATTCATGATAACAATGGCATCGGAGTCAGTGTACGTGCGTATGCCAGTGGAGTTGATGATTCGAGTATCTTCTTGGTGCACAACAATACCATCTATGATAACGCGAGCCAAGGACTGTACTTGTACGCATCTGCTACACCGACAGATGATTCGTTCTCAATGATTGCCACTGACAATGTGGTGTCGAACTCAAACTTGTCTGCTTGGTATGAAGTGGTTTATGCAAGAAATGCACTTCTAGAAAACAACGACATTTCAGGAGGAAGTGAATCACTAGAACTCCTTGCAAGCAGCAAAGTAGTGAATAATGTGATTCATGAATCAAGTGGTACTGGTATCTACGTCCGAGATAATTCTATACTTATAGGCAATAGTGTTTGGGGACATAGTGAGTACGGCGTGAAGATCATAAGTGGCACATCTCAACAATTTTACTTGAACAAAATTTACGATAATACAATTGGTGTTTACGTGCTACCAGGTTGGGTGCCAATCACCATGATGCACAATATTGTGTATAACAATGTCGAGGTTGGCATTAAGGTTGACGGAGGATCTAATGCCTCGGTTACACTTGAGAACAATGTAATTTCTCAACCAGCAGGTCGAGCAATCTATGTGATGGGTGATACAGAGACCATTTTAATTAGAAACAACATTCTCGAGATCGGAGAAGCGTATGGCATCTACGTAGAAGATGATAGCCAAACGTACTTTGACTCAAATTACAACTTGCTTGACGTTTCAGAGACCGGATATGTCGGTTACTGGCAGGGCGATAGAGTAACGCTTAGTGATTGGCAATCAGCTTCGGTTCAAGATGCAAACAGCATCTTGGGTGATCCTCAGTTTGTATCACCAGCAGGTGATGATGGAGTTATTGGAGTACTTGCAGGTGTAGATTATGGTGCAGACGATAACTTCCACGTACAAAGTGGTTCGATAGCAATTGATCAAGCTGATCCAAGTTCGGTGTGGATGCTTGAAGAAGGCAACAACGGCAACCGTGCGAATATTGGAGCCTACGGAAACACCTCTGAAGCAACGCAAAGTGATCAACAAGTTATCCAACTTCTCACACCAAATGGTGGTGAACGATACGAACTTGGTGTAGTAGAAAATCTGATAGCGCAAACTTCAGGATTAGGGATGTGGGATCTTCTTGGACTACTCAACGTTGGTGAGGGTGGAAGTGTTGGAAGGTGGAGCAGCGATGCGTTCTACTCCTCATACTACACCACAGCGGAGACAATTGAGTTGATCGATCAGAGCAATGTGATCGATAGTGCTCCCGAATATGTATACCAAAGCAACAGAACTGGATACTCAGATGATCCGCTCTCTTACTACATGCCAGTTGTAGATGGTTTGTATAGAGCTAGACTTCACTTTGCAGAACTATCGAACGTCCAATCAGGCTACAGGGTGATGGATATCTACGCGCAGGGCTCCATTGTTGCAGAAGGCGTGGATGTCTTTGATGAAGTAGGTAGATATGCAGCCTACGCAATTGAATTTGATGTTACAGCTATTGATGGTCAGGGACTCACTTTTAATTTTGAACAGCAATCTTCATGGCAAACATTTGTTAGTGGAATTGAAATATATAAAGTCGCAACCGGAGTGGCAAATCCAACTGTAGATATTGCATTATCAAACGATGGCGGTGATTGGCAAACTATTGCAGAAAATGTTGCGGTCGACCGTTACGGCTTTGCAACAACCGAATGGACTCCGGCAAGTACAACCGATCTCGCATTTTTAAGATTCACTAGTAATGAGGTAGGCGTATCCGATTTGTCTGATGCACCCTTTAGAGTTCTTGGGTCTTCTACTGAGTACTATGTGAACGATGCATCACTCGAGAATGATGTATACACAAGTGCAGTCGGCGATAATGCAAATGATGGTTTCTCGGCAGCAACGCCAATGGCAAGTCTCTCTGCTCTTTTAGCCGCATACGACCTTGACGAAGGCGATACGATTTACGTTGATACCGGAATGTACAACACTACAGCAAACACTCTTTTCTTGAGTGAGGACACGGGCGTAACGATCATAGGGGCTGCAGGCAGTGATGGAGCAAATGAGAATACTGTTTCGGTCTTTGATCGAGGCAATGGTGAAAGCGGGCAATTTGTTTTAGAATTCAATGGTATTGATGGGGTTACTCTTTCACACATTTCAATCATGGGCGGTTATCGCGGATTAGATCTTGAGAACGCTACGAATATTACTCTCCTTAGCCTTGATGTTCAGGCGAACGTAGAAAATGGACTCAATGCGGATGCAACGAGTAGTGGGTTAACTATTACTTCAGGTGGCTATCACGATAATGGCAATAGTGGACTCTATACTGAAGCAAGCGCTACTTTTACTGACATTGCTTCTTATAACAATGGTGACATAGGAATCCATATCGAACACGGTTGGATTTCAGCGGAGGAAGACCGCTGGGCAGTTGTTTCAAATAATACAAGTTATGGCAACGCAGATACAGGTATTCGAGTGCGAAGTTGGAGTGATGCGGAGGCTGGGCTTGTTATTTACGTAAACGATAACCAGATGTATGACAATGGATACCGTGAACTCTATGCCTCTTCAGGAAACGCTCCGTCAGATGGTTGGTTTGGCGTTGTAGTATCTGGAAATACTATTAATGCTGCTACCGATCAATACTACGAAAGCACGTATGTAAATCACGGACTTCTGATTGGTAACGATATCAGTGGGGGTAGTGAAGGCGTAGAAGTTCAAGGCGCAAGTGTTGTGAGAGACAATATTATTCACGAAAGTTCAGGTCGTGGACTCTACTTGAAAGCAAGTTCTGTTGCGAATGGAAACAGAATTTGGGGTCATGCGGAAGAAGGCATCTGGGCGCAAACAAGTAGCGACCTATACCTCGAAGGTAATGTCGTCTATGGAAATGCAGTTGGTATTCACGGTGTGATGAACTACTCAATTCTAAGCATTCGAAATAACGTTGTATATGGGAATACAGAAGTAGGTATACGAGTTGACGGAAATGCAAACGAAGGGCTGTCAATTGTTAATAACACTATCTATCAAACAACAGGTCGAGCTGTAGACGTGATGGGTAGTACTCAAAACCTTGAGGTAGTTAATAACATCATTACAGTTGAAGGCGGATACGGGTTGTATGTGGATGACAATAGCCAGATTGGTTTCGTTTCGGACTACAACCTATTTGACATCGCTGAGAGTGCGAGTATTGGATATTGGTCAGGAGACCAGGTCGATCTTGCTGCTTGGTATGCCATAAATTCTCAAGACGATCATAGTCTCAGTGGTGACCCACTTTTCGTTTCTATTGAAGGTGCTGATGGAGTGATGGGAGTTCTTGGTGGTGTCGATCACGGTCGCGATGACAACTTCCAAATTCTTGCAGGTTCTATTGCAATTGATTCAGGTGATCAGTGGACAGCTCCTGTGACTGACTTCTTCGCTCGTGAGAGATTCGATGACGATGGCACAGTTAACACTGGACCTAGCGTGTATAAAGAGAACGATCTTGGGAGCAATTCTTGGTCAGAAGTTGGTGACGCTATGAATTGGCGTTCAGTAAATAATTCGTGGAATCTTGATTTTGCAAACGAATTCATATTCCCATTTGCTGGAGAATCATGGTCCTCCGTGCGGGTTTCTTCTAACGGTTTCTTGCAGTTTGGTGACGCGAGTGATGCCTCAGATTTTGAAAATTCAGTTGGATTGATGACTGAGCATATTCGCATCGCACCACTTTGGGATAATTTACGAACAAACCTTACTGGTAACGATATATATGTCGATCAATCAATATCTGATGAGGTAACAATTCGATGGGACGCGTCGCTCTTTGAAGATGGAAGTGCCGTGAATTTCGCTGTCACACTTTATAGCGATGGAACGTTTAGGTTCCACTATGGAGTAGGCAATGTTGGATTATCTCCAACAGTGGGGTTCTCTTCAGGTGACTATGGATATCACGGTCTTTCTATGTATGACGGTGTAAGTGAACTCGGCTCAGTGAATTCAGTCGCATTTAATTTCACTACAGGGTTTGCTGATATGGGAGCATTCGAATTTACTGGTAGTAGTAACGATGTAACAGCTCCAACAATTATCGGTACTGATCCAACTGGTATCCATGATGAGACAACAGTTGGTGGTGGAGTTTCAGAAATCGTTGTGACCTTTAGCGAGCAACTCGATGCGATCGAAGCCTCTGCTGCAGGGAATTACGACCTCAGAAGTAGTGGCGTAAACGGTGTATTTGGAGATAGTGATGATGATGTGATAACTCTAGTTCCAATCTACACGATTGGTGAATCTACAGTAACACTAGAACTCTCCGATCCACTAGCAGAGGGTGACTACCGTTTAACAATCTACGGAAGCGCGGGGCACTCCATTCGGGATCTAGCTGGCAATAAACTTGATGGTGATGGAGACGGTGTTGCAGGTGGTGATTATCAACGCCTATTTACAGTAGACAGTGCTCCTGCGATAACAAACGTAACCGTGAATGGTGGCCTTGAACAACGGTCAAATCTCTCTCTCATAGAGCTGACATTTGACGAAGCAACAAATATTGAAACTCTCATCGGAAAGGGTTCGATCACAAGTGTGGTGCAACTTGTTAGAACTACGCATGGTGGTGGAGTGTTGAAATTGACAGCGGCTCACTTCACATGGAATAAAGCAACGAATACACTATCTATCGACTTGACGAGTGATGGATTCGGTGGCAGTGGTGAAACTATGTTGAGTGATGCTCGCTACGAACTTCAGATTAACACCTCAATGATTACTGATAGTGCTGGAAATGCAATGGAAGACAGTGATGGAACGCCTGACGGCGTACTTACTGTCGATCGTTCAACTGGATCTGAAACACAAGACCTATTTAGGCTCGCAGGGGATGCCAATGGCGATGCAGTTGTGGATGAAATTGATCTTGCAATTTTGCAAGCGGCGTATTTGTTTGCCCCAAATAGTGATGAATGGGACGAAAACGCTGATCTAAATGGTGATGGCACAATCAATGTCTTTGACGCTTGGATGCTTGCATGGAATTATGGAAACGATTTAGATGAATAAGTGGATTGTACAACTCGGAATGTGTGTATTGGTTTTATTAAGTTCGGTGACTTATGCGAACCTTTCTGTAGATGTAACTGCAGTTGCTGATTCTGCTCAACTTGAAATTGGCGAGACAACTACTGTTCACGTCTATGCATCAGTGAGCGAAGGAACAGTCGGGATTGATGGCTTATTCAGTTTTTGTCTCAATATTAACTTTGGTGTAGAAGGTGTGCTTGAAATAGTTGATGGGTCTATTGTGCATCCTGGTGCAGCGAACCTTGGTGGAAACATGAGTAGTCTTGGTTCGATTAGTCCTAGCGGCCTGGCTAGCAGTTACGATTTGTTTTTCTTTGACCAAACACATTCAATTGGAGTTGACACTCCCCACGAGGTTCTCACCTTTAGTGTGCATGCAATTGCAGATGGTGATTTCAACTTGCAAGTAAGCGCCGATGATGCTGATGAAAACCAAATTAGTGATGGAACTGTGACGGGCTTTGTTCTCTTCAGTGGAGAAGATCATTCTGGGGACTACAGCGGTTCTAGTCTTGAGATTCAGGTTGGTTCAGTTTCACCATGCCCTGCAGATTTAAATGGAAATGATGAAGTTGATATCGATGACCTTCTTTCATTTATAGGTGCATGGGGTCCATGTGGCACACCTTGCCCTGAGGATTTTGACGGGAACGGAGAAATTGGTATTGACGACCTTCTCATTCTGATCTCTGCTTGGGGACCGTGCTAATTTTGGTATGATGCCAACCTTCTAAGAAACCACTCTTTTAGTAGGAATACACCGTGTCAAATACATTCCCTTGTAAAATCGTAACTCCAAGCCAAGAAGCCTTTTGTGGCGAAGCAAAGTACGTCTCATTCCCTGCATGGGATGGACAATATGGCATGCAAAAAGGGCTTTCCCCACTCCTTTCCACACTTGCCCCAGGCAGTTTGAGGATTGACGCAGAAGAAGGCGGTAGCCGCTGGTACCTCATAGAAGGTGGCTTTGCCCATGTTGATAGTGATGGGCTCACGCTTGTGACCGAAGGGGCAACACCTGCCGAACAATTGCATCTTGATGAAGCAAAAGCGGAACTTGCCGAGGCAAATGCTCGTGTCACTTCGGATGATAAAGATCGCGAAAAAGTTGAGCGAGACCAACAAATCGCTATAGCAAAGGTTGCGCTTGCTACTGCAGCCGCAGCAACTGGCCGCGCTGTATGACCACCCCTGAAATACCTTGCTCAAGTATCTCGCTTGAACAGCGTGTTGAAGCGCTCTTGTTTTCAAGTGAACGCCCAATTTCTGAATCAAAAATGAAAACTGTCCTTGGAATTGAGGATGAAGATGCGACCAAGCAAATCAAAGCAGCAATTGAATCGCTCAATGATACATACGATAAAAACGCGCGTTCTTTTCGAATCGAGCGTGTAGCAGGTGGGTATCGCCCGCTTACTCGTGAGGAGTTCGCTCCTTTGGTATCACGCTTGCATGCTGATCGCCAACAACAAAAACTTTCCCAAGCAGCGCTTGAGACACTTTCTATTATTGCCTACCGCCAACCAGTGATGCGAGCAGAAATAGAAGTGATTCGCGGTGTTGCATGTGGCGAGGTATTGCGTTCGATTATGGAAAAACGACTTGTAAAAATCGTTGGCCGGGCCGAAGAGCTCGGGCGTCCGATGCTTTATGGCACGACTCGAGATTTCCTCAATATTTTTGGGCTCGCCTCACTCGACGATCTTCCTGATGTCCAGGGGCTAGTTCGTGAGGCATCTTGGAAGCCTGCAGCACCACCCGAGCCTGAAACTGGCGAAAGCTTGGCATCTGAGGCAAGTCCCGAGGCAGTTTCAGAACCTGCAGTTGAAACGCAACAAACACTCGAATAAGAGTGATACTTCCCAAACTAGGCTGAACTACTAAAAAACTGACCTCCGGTCAGTTTTTTAGTGCCATCTCTTCATGGCACTCGGAACCGTCCCCCAGAGTCTATTTTGCGGTCATAATCCACATATGGCTAAGCGTCCAGTCCCTGTTCATCCGTTGGTTGTTGTTTTTGTATTGCTCTCACTTTTGGTTCCAACTGCGATTCGGCAGGGGAACAATTTGTCGATCTGGCTACTTGGCACCATGTTCATAGCATTGCTCTTGACATTTATATGGACAAAATTAACAATTCGAAATATACAAATAGATCGAGTCCACACCAGTCAAGCCAGAGTGGGGCAGCCTTTCACTGTTGGGTATGACGTTCAGAATACTGCTCGTTTTCAACCTGCTTTTAGTTTGTGGATTCAAGAACTTGATACGCGGAGAACTTGGTCAGATCGGTTTCGCAATGCAGTCGCATGGGTGATGGAAGTTGGACCGAAAGAAGTAGTTCGAACCGATACCATCTTTTGGCCAACAAGACGAGGTGTTGCTAATTTTGATCGAATTCGAGTGAGAACATCATTTCCATTTGGCATGATTCATTCATCTAAAGTCATTAACCAGCAGTGGCAAGTTCTTGTTCAGCCAGAAATTATTCAACTTCAACCGAGTGTCTTGCAAGCAGTCGTGTCTGATGGACCAATTGGACAAAAAAGTATGAAACGTGGAAGGGGTGGAGAAGAATTTTATGGTATCCGTGAATTTCGAAGCGGGGACAGCCTAGGAGATATAGCGTGGAAAGCCTCATCAAAACGGGAATCACTCGTTTGCATTGAAAGATCTCGTCCATCACCTCCACGGTTGAGAGTAATTCTAGATCTCACCACTCCAACAGATTCCTTGCAATGTGAAGAAGATGCAAGAAATACTGAAGAAAAGACGATCAGTCTCGCGGCTTCTCTCCTAGCAGAAGCGCTTCGACAAGGTCATGAATTCGCCCTCACTATTTTGGGAGTTGCCACTCAACGAGATGTTGGATTGCGTTCTGGTCCTCGTCACCTCGATAGACTTCTTGGAGCGCTTGCTAATGTTGACCTTGATCAAAAACGTGTTCCTGTCTCTCCACACCATCTTCGTAATTTTGAACGTGTTGGACGAGTTGTGGTTCGTCCAGATCGCGCACAAAAACTAGGTATTTCTGGGAATTCGTGGTTTTTTACTGGTTCTCAGCTCAACGATTTAAGAATGTTACCCATTGAGGATGTTGCATGAGCGTGCTGAAACATTATCGATTGCTCCGCCTTGTCCTAGTGCTTTTTGCAGTAGTTGCTCAGTGTGTTGCTCTCAACAATGTATGGTTGCTTTTAATTTCTGGGGTATTAGTATTGCTCAGTTGGTACTTCACAGAAGGACCTCGATCGAATGCACTTCCAACTTGGGCATCACGCGTTGCAGTTGTTGCAGCTCTTGCATTGACGTTAATTAAATTTCACCCTACAGTTGATAATCTTACCCAAGTTTTAGGGCAATTTTTTGTCTGGCTGACAGTGATTAAACTTTATGGAGAAAAATCAGTACAGAATGATGCGCAAGAATTAATACTCGGCGTAGTCTTAATGACACTTGCAGGTTTATATGCAACCGATCTTCTATTCGGTATTTTACTCGTAGTTTGGGGTGGCCTTGCAGCGTGGGTATTTATGCTGTATCAACTTTATTATGGTGTTGAAACAATGCGACTCGAGAGGTACGCAGCCGTTCCAAAAGCACACGGTGTTCCTTGGACCCGCCCAGTAACTGGCAGAAAAGTTCGTGCAGCTTTTAGACGAACTGCTATGGTTCTACTAAGTGTTGGGCTTATATTTTCGGTTGCGTCATTCTTTTTTATCCCTAGAAGTTTTAAAGATGACTCTCGCCACCTAGGTTCTGTTGAGGGTGCAGTATCTCGTCTTGAACTTTCTCCCGATCGCGACATAACCATTCGTAAGGAACAGGTGATGGTTGTGCAACTTGTTGATCGAGATGGCGTGGTCTTTCAACTTCCAGAACCATTGCGTTTAAGAGGAACGATTCTTGAGAGATATGAAGGCGAAGGAGTTTGGGTAACAGGTAGCCGATTATTAGCAAAAAAAATAAAAGCTAATGCAGATTCATACGCGCAACTTGTAGAAGAAAAACATAATAACTATTTCACTATGCACGTTGCTCTTCAGCGCCCTTCGATGAATATTTATTCCCTCTATGAACCTATTGCTATTGAAACAGACGAACAGGTGATGGTGATGTATGACAGCGCATTGCACACAATGACATTCAATCCAGTGTCTAAATTTCCAAAACACTATAGCGTTCAAGTAGATCACCAAAGATACATTTCTTCTGATTCAACTACAAAACAAACTGGGCAATATAAGAATGAAGCGGTCGCAGGTCTGGCGGTTGGTATTCTGGAAAAAAATGGGATCAACAATGACTTTGTTTTTGACACAGATGAAGAAACAAAAACAAAAGTTTCACAATTATTTGTTGATTACTTGACTTCTAATGCATTTCAATATTCAACCGATGATTCACTATTAGCTCCAGAAGAATATGCCTTTATGGATGATCATGAAGATCCGACTGAAGCATTTTTGTTGACAATGCAATCGGGACACTGTGAATATTTCGCTGCTTCGATGGTAGCGATGTGCGATACGGTTGGATTGCCAGCAAGGATAGTTACTGGGTACTTGACTGATAGATGGGATCCAACCACGAAGCAATACATAGTGTTAGACAGCGATGCACACGCGTGGGTCGAGACAGAAGTGGCGGAAGGTTTATGGAGGACATTTGATCCAACGCCTCCAACAACTGGTTCTCCTACATCACACCAATCATTAGGATGGTTAGAAGCGTTACGTTTTGCTTGGATTAGACTAGATAGAGAGTGGAAACTAGGCGTCTTAAGTTTTGATGCAGATAATCAGCGACATCTTATAGATAGCGTTTTTCCACTCTGGAGAGAAAAAACGCGCGCTGCATGGAATAGAGCGACAACTGTTGGTGCTGATGTTGTGAATTGGTTTGATATTGGATATGGGGGCTTATTGTGGATTGTGCTTGTTGCAGGATCAGTTGTTGGAACAACAATTGTCATAGTTGTTGCTCTGGGAAAACGTAAAAGAGTGAGAAAGGTTTTGTCTCTTCATAAATCAGCTGCTTTACAAACCGTAATCAGTGTGGAATTTTTTGCAGAAGTCATGCATATTCTTTCAATTACAGGATATAAAAAACCAGCATGGCAACCAACGAGGATGTGGATTCAATCACTGCAACTTCCTGCGGAGGCAGAAGAATTATTAGAAAAACTAACGAATAAATATTATCACATTAGATTTGGTGGAGAACAATTAGGAAGAAACCAAAGGGTAAAAATGTTGAAGGTAGTTTCTGATTTTTCAACTGCATTGAGAAAGGACTTAGTATGAATGAGTGGATGCCGATGGAAGAGGAACTCTCTAAGGCGCAAATAAAAGAGGTTTTGTCCCTGCTGGGTGATTCGCCTAAGCGGGTTCTCGATATTGGATGTGGAAACGGTCGCCTATTAGTTCCTATCGCACTTGCTGGACATGACATAACAGGCATAGACATAGACCCAGAAGCAATAAGTTCATGTGCTGCTGTTTGTGCAGATGCAGATATTGATGCGAAGTTGATCGATGGGAACGTATTTGAATTGCTCCCGACAAATGATCCGTTTGATGTGATTATTTGTTGTGGTAACACGTTTATGCTGTTTGCTGATATACATCAGGGAGTGCAATTGTTGCAAATATGTAGGGAATCATTGCATGATGATGGCATAGTAATCATCGATGATATTCCACGGGATCTTTGGCCTGAAATTGCTGAAGGGCGTTGGTGCAATGGCGTTAACGATGAAAATACGCTACAACTTGTTTGGTCTAGAAATGACTCTGTTTTTACCATCCGTGAAGGCGATCAAGTGGAACCGGATAATTGGGAACTTGGGGAAGATGACAGGATCATGCGGCTGTGGACAATGGGTGAACTTGAACTAGCTGCACGTCTGAGCGACTTATCACCCCCAGAAAATCCGAGGGTTATGCCGGTTGGTGGGGGAGTGTTGGTCATGCGGGTTCCAAGATTATGAAAAGACAAACGAGAATTCATTGCAGTACGAACTCTTCCGATTGAGAAGTTAGTGGCGACAATGTGTCGCATAATCTATCAGGCTAATCTCACGGAGTTTATAAACATGCCAGCACAACGATCCCGAACATCAGGATGGCGTCGATGCCTTCAACAACTTGTAGACCATAAAGGTTCCCTGCAGATTGCATTGGCCCCAGCAAATCCGACGGGGAGCGATTTTGTTTGGAGAGCAAAGTTAATTGGTATGACTGAAAATGAGATACATGTTGAAATGCCAACAGCTGCTGGGGAACCCCTGCCGCTTTCCAAAGGGGTTCAACTTCTTGGAATTATGGCGATTGGTCAAAATAGGTGGATGTGCCGAACGAGTTGTGTTGGTACAACATCAGTCCGTACAAGAGGCAGAGACGTTGTTGGTCTTAAACTTGCAATGCCTTCAACGATGGAACGTTGCCAACGCAGGCGTGATTTCAGAATTAGCACAGATTCTCTCGTGCTGCCTGAAGTTTCTGTGTGGCCACTGCTTGATCCGCGATCGGTTGTGTTAGGAGAGCGACTCTGTCAGTTGAGAATTGAACGAATGCTCAGTGGATGTACAGAACCTGAATCAATTGAGGCAGAAGATGCAATGCCTGATGTTGGGCCGATGCTGCCCGCTACGCTTGTCAATATAGGTGGCGGCGGGGTTGGGTTGCAAATATCTGGTTCTGAAGCGAGTGGTATTGGAAGGCATCGCCTCTTTTGG
>JABHZL010000048.1 GCA_018656645.1 Phycisphaerae bacterium | reverse complement strand
CGGTATTTATATTTCCTTCGCCCTCCCAGCCGCCATCGATGTCACTAAATCGCACATCAACTGCCAGATCACCCATCACTGAAATTGAAATCGGTGTGTTGCCCCAGACAATAGAATTGTGCACATCTACTTGGTGACCCTCCCAACCCTCAAGGTAAAGTCCAGAGCCATTGTTGTTGATAATTGCGGTGTTCACAAACTTCGTTGCGATGGTTCCATGAACGGAAACAGTTGCGCCTGCAGATGTCGTATTGCTGTCAATCATGCAATTGACAAACATTGCAGGTTGTTGGTCAGCGTACAACATAAGCACTGCGCCGCCCATCAAATCGGCAACATTATTTGTTAATCGGCTGTTGATGATGTACAAACTTGGACTGGCACTTTGAATCGCACCTCCATGCATTGTTGCATGATTCCCATTAAAAGTAGAGGAGATGATTGTGCATCCACCGATGCCGCCTGTATCGAGTCCACCACCACCTTGCGCGACATTGCCTGTGAAAGTGCAATTGTGAATACGTATACCGTTGGTGGCGTATTCAGACATCCCGCCTCCGCTACCGCTTGCCGAATTAGTAACAAAGTCACAGTTACTGATGTCTAAGAATCCGCGGCTATGTTTCAGACCGCCGCCGTGCCCATAATTTCCATTCACTGCTTGGTTGTTTTGAAACAAGCAGCCGCGGACTTCATGTGCGCTATTGTATTCGGGTTGATTGTAGACACCTCCGCCTACGCCGCCGATATTCCCTACAAAGGTGCAATCAACTAGTGATAAGGTTCCATCGATAATGCACATGCCACCACCGAAGCCCTTAGTTGCATAGTTGTTCATAAACTTGCAACCAACCAAAGATGGCGAACTTTCTTCGATATACATTCCAGCACCTGAAAAAGCGCTGCCGCCAGTAATGATGAGGTTCTTGAACACAGTGGAATTTGTTTCGCCGCTATCACAGACAAACACGGATCCTTGCCAATTGCCGTGCACTACTGCTAAGAGTTCACCCGATGTATTGATCGACCCTTCGATGAGAATAGATTTTCCAAGGGTGTTGATGTCGTGTTCATAGTAGATTCCCTCCATCACAACAATCTCATCACCATCAATTGCAGCATCTACTGCTGCTTGAATGTTATTGAAGTCTGCACTGCCGTCATCGTTATCGTCAACAGTCCACGTCTCAGCAAAGGTAAGACCACTCAACGCACACACAACCAAACAAGTAATTAAATTCTTCATCCCTATCTCCTTCTTGGCATCGCCCGTACTTACGACTATTGTCACACGGTGTAGCGGGAATAGCAAGGAAAATAGGTGAGATTAAAGCAGAACACGCTAGCAGGGCGTGCTAGGGGGAGGGGGCGGGTAAATACATCTAAGATGTGATGGAATAAAACCCCATTCTTTTTAAAATCCACAAGAGATTTAACATAACACCAATTTGTTGTGTTTCATAACGTACTTGGTAAGGTATACAAATGACCAACACGCCGATTAATACCTGGATTAAAACCGTCAAGCCAGTTGCAACTTGGATTTTGATCGTTGCTATTCTGGTTCAATGTGCTTGGAGTTCGTTTGCGCACTTCGTGCTCTTCCCCACTGGAATCCTTCAATCTCTCTACTACTACACCGGTTCCATCTTGCACCCTACATTCACAGGGTACGTACTTCTGTCTATTTGCATGGGTTACCTGCTTTGCTACATTGGCGGTCTTCGGGCTAAAGACTTTGCAATTTTTCACAAGCAAATTTTGCCTGCAGTTGGTTTTACACTTCTTGCATGGGCAATCATACAACTTTCGCCACTGCTATCCGGAGATGCATTAGTTGTAGATCCAATATGGTCAGAACAAGGCGAGTTAATGCACAGGTTCTCTCAATTCTTCATAGGTCAACTTTTTGGGAACGCACTGTATGAAGAACTGTTTTACCGAGCATTGTTGATCTCACAATTCACAATTCTATTTCTCAAAAAATGCTCGACTACTAAAGCGCTCATCTTCGCAGTGATTTGCTCCCAACTCGTCTTCGCTTTGATCCACATTCCGCACAGAATCGTCAACGGTATACCATTCGATCAAATGGTTGCGCCAATGGCAAATTTGTTCATCGCTGGTTTGCTCTTTACGGCACTGTTCCTCCTATCAAAAAACATATTTATTCCTGTTGGCGTGCATGCACTAGGAAATAGATCCCCAAATATATTCGAGCAATGTGATAATCAATTTGGACTAATAAGTATCATTCTTATTTTTCTTGCGATCTTGTTTTGGAAGCGGATTTGCAGAAAAATTCCTAAACAACCCGAATGTAGGTAAATTGTGAAACGATTGAATCACTGGCACCGTGCGTGGCGAAATCATAGGCGAGGGAGATCATTTTGGCAGCACCCAAAAGGCTACTGGTTTCCAGAGGGCATAAGTGCTGGTGTAATTACAGTATTTTTATGGTTTTGGTACATGGTGTATTGGGAGTCTGAATCAAATTCCATAGAGGATATATCGAATGTTGGAGCACTAATCGGCATTGTGTTGGGGTTTGCATTGCTGGTTATTCAAATTTTTCGTTTCTACAAAAAAAAGGCAGAATGGGTAGGGAAGAGAAGGGGATTCTCTATATTCTCGTTAGTAGTATTGATTGCGTTTATTGTACTAATGGGATGGACACTTATAACAAGCTCATACAAATAAAGCCT
>JABHZL010000105.1 GCA_018656645.1 Phycisphaerae bacterium | reverse complement strand
GGCGGGTCATGCTCTCACACCCGCTACCCGTCTTTGGCTTGGTGAGCCGTTACCTCACCAACTACCTGATAGGATATTCCCTGCTCCCAAAGCGATAAATCTTTGATCCGGAGACCACATCAAGTATTACACCAAGTTTCCCTGGGCTATCCTTGACTTTGGGGTACATAGAAATATATTCCTCGCCCTTACGCCACTTCATATACTTCCGAAGAAGCTTTCATCGTTCGACTTGCATGTTTTAGCCATGCCGCCAGCGTTCAATCTGAGCCAGGATCAAACTCTTCAATTGTTGTTTGTTGAAAGTGCTTCCGAGGAAACACATAAACTTCAAAAAATCGTTTAACCGTGGCAGTCATTATGTTTCCATAACGACCAGGTCTCGCCTACTTATTTGACTAAGCAGACGGCCAGTGAGCGGCTAAACCCACTGACTATTTTCTTACATCACACATCGTGTCATTCTATCCATATAAATATAAACAGACTGACACGTGCTTAACACGAGGATGCTCGTGGATGTCAGAGCTGTGAAACTCCAACACCCGAGTTTTATAATCCCAAACATACACAACTCGTGTGCCGTGCATGCTTGGGGCATATCCTCGCGGTTACCCAAACTGTTCACTTTTCAAAGAGCACGCGACTGAAAGTCGCTCCGATCTATCCCTGCAGCAAGGCCGCAAGAATCCCATCCTGTCCTAAAACAGGGCCAAGGAGGAATATCTTATCCTCCCAAAAGCCTGCGTCAATGGGTAAATGAGGCGGATATCACTTTTTTTGGGCTTTCTTCATAATTAGTCACAGCGGCAACTGCAACTGTGATTGTCGAAGCCCCAATTGATTTCAATGCTTTGGACGCAACTTCAAGCGTTCGCCCAGTCGTAAGCACATCATCAACCAATACGACTGGTTTGCCACGTAAGTTCGCCCATGGAAATGAGCGAATAGTATTTATTTTAAGTCGCGTTCTCCCACTTGCAGACAATCCCGCTTGCGGAGGCGTCTCCTTGCGTAGCAAGGGGTTACACCGCTGTAGCCCTGCAGATTGTGCTACATATTTAGCAAGCACTGCAGAATGATTGATACCCCTAAACCACCACCTAAGATATGGCATTGGCATTGGAACTACAACAGTATGTGGCGGAACACACCCCCGCACTCGCCTTCCCAACCGATGTCCGATTAATTCAAGAACTTCGTACCATCTGCTGTACTTCCCTCTAATCAAACAAGTTGAGAGCGGAGGTTTATATGAACCGAGGCGGATCACTCTGCTCCAAGGGAGTGTGCGAGTTCCACAAGTGCAGAACGATAGCACGTCCTCAGTCTGCCCACACCACGAGCAAAACGGTTCATCTACTTCATCGCCAAGGACAATATCTGGCCTTGGGAATTGTCTGCCGATCCAATATGCCGCAATTTCTTCTAGTTCATCTAGGCAGTTCATCACTGTTCGTTTCATCACATCTTTGTACCATAGAAAAGAACCAAAACTCCTAGAACATGCCAAAATACATATATGTTATCTGCAAAAGATCAAATTGAAGTTTGGAAGAAGGTCACCTCCACTTCGCAATTACTTGATGCTGTATCGAACATGAACTCGACTGACGTACGTGAAATTTCTGCATTAAGAAAAACATGGTCGGCAGAAGAAGTACGAGTAGCAATTGAACTTGTAAGAGCAAGAAAAAGTGCACTTGGCAGACTAGACCATGCAGACAGCGTTGTAGGTGATGTTGAAGGCGTGCAACAAAGTTCATCAAGTGCAGTTGCAAAATGGAAAGCAAATCGTTTTAAAGACTGCGCACAAATTGTTGATTTATGTTGTGGAATTGGCGGGGATTTATTGCACTTATCCGACAAAGCAACAGGCGTTGACATTGATCCACTGCGATGTTGGATGGCAAAACAAAATACTGGCAAAGAAGTATCTTGCGAAGATGTGAGAGAATTTCGAGGCGTGGCAAACGCTACGATTCTTTTGGATCCATCAAGACGGGATGCAACGGGAAAACGATTAGACTTAGATAAAATGCAGCCAAATATTGCAGAAGTTCAAACTATTTCTGCAAATGCAGTTGGTGGCTGTGTAAAACTTTCGCCAGCAATCGAATGTGAAGATGTTGCGGGAATTGGCGATTGCAGAGAAGTTGAATTCATCGAAGACCGAGGACGTGTCACGCAGGGAATCGTGTGGTTTAATTCACTTGCAACTGCGAACACAGAAGTTACTGCTACTTCGCTAACGAGTGGTCAAACTATTTCAGGATCCATAAATCCGCCGCGTGTTTCCAGCGAATTTGGTTCTTGGCTATTTGAAGCAAATCCAGCATTAGAACGTGCTAAGTTACACGGAACGCTTGCACATAAGTTTGAACTTTGGGAGCCAGCATTTGGGTTAGGATTACTGTGTGGAAATACACACTTCAAATCTTCTTGGTTTACCTCATTTGAAGTGTTAGAAACAACGCCACTTCGACTCGAAAAAGTTGCTGCCGCACTTGGCAACCTCAATGCAGGAGAAGTTGAAGTAAAGACCCGCGGGGGTGTTATTGATCCCAATGATTGGCAAAATAAATTGCAACAACCTGCAAGCAATTCAAATGAACGGCTCACTGTTTTTGCCCTTCGCCTCGCCAAAAAACGAATCGCTTTGATTACACGCCGTCTAAAGCTATAACAAGGCGCCACCATGGTGCTTGACACTGTCGAAATATTCAATTTTCGCTGTAATACACATTTTTTTAAAAAAAGTGAAAAAGGGTGAAAGGTAAAGGAAAACTGATGATTATCTCAGTTGTGAGGCCTAAAAAGCCACTTTTATTCAAAATTGCCCAATGTGTGGCATAAAAACACTGACACTGCCAAGGAAGGCAGGATTCTTAAAACGAGGTATGAGACATGACAGATCCAATCAACAAAAAAACGAACACTGACTCCCCAACAAGGCAAGAATTGATTGCTGAGGCGAGGATTAGTAAGAATCGAGCAAGAGTCAAACTGCTTCAAATGTTGCACCAAAAATTAGCTGCTGCCCAGGTCATGCAAGATTCCATGGAAACTGCCTTTGGCTACGACCCTATTAACGATAATTCTTTCACCGGTGAGTTTGAGGCCATCGGCGCTTAAACCTACAGATTTTTCTCTCTCTGCCGGCATAGTCTCGGCGCCTCCTCACCGGAGTTATACAAGCTCTCTCCATACCCCTCGTGTCTGAACCTCTCCAATGAAGACACGCCCCCGATCAAGCACTGGAAGTGTTTGATCGGGCTTTTTTAGTTACGTTGTTGCCATTCGACGTAGCACTGTGTGCAAGATGCCGCCGTTTCGGTAGTAATCAACTTCTACCGGCGTGTCGATGCGACAAAGTGTTTGGAATGCAATTTCACTACCATCACCCTTCTTTGCAACAACTGTAATTTCTCCACGCGGTTGCACGGATTCGTCAATTGAAATCGTAAACGACTCACTACCATCAAGACCGAGGGTTTCAGCTGTTTGCCCATCAATATATTCCAAAGGAAGCACGCCCATCCCAACCAAATTGCTTCGGTGAATGCGTTCATAACTTTCTGCAATCACAGTTTTCACGCCAAGCAACATTGTTCCTTTTGCAGCCCAGTCACGCGATGATCCCATGCCATAATCCCTGCCAGAAAGAACGACTAGTGGGATTCCCGCCTCCTTGTAGTTACAACTTGCATCGTAAATTGATTTCACTTCACCATCGGTAAAGTCAGTCGTAAAACCTCCTTCAGTTCCGGGTGCAAGTTGGTTCTTAACTCGAACATTCCCGAACGTACCGCGAGTCATGACAAGGTCGTTCCCACGACGAGAACCAAAACTGTTGAACATCGAAACAGGGACACCTCGGCTTTCAAGGAATTGCCCCGCCGGAGAATCTGAGCCTATGTTTCCTGCTGGAGAGATATGGTCAGTGGTTACAGAATCGCCAAGTTTGCAAAGTACTCGAGCATTTTCAATTGGATGTATTCCGGGAATTTCGGGGGTCATGCCTTGAAAAAATGGCGGTTCATGGATGTAGGTGCTTTCATCTGACCAAGCAAACAATTGACCAGCGCCAGCTTCTACTGCTTGCCAATCCTCTCCGCCTGTAAATACATCTGCGTATTGTTCAACAAATTCATCCCGTCCAAGTGAACTATTAATTGTTTCTTGCACTTCTTCGTTTGTTGGCCAAATATCTTTGAGATATACATCCTTACCATCAACATCACCAATTGGCTCGGTTGCAAGATCGATATCAACAGTGCCAGCAATTGCATACGCTACAACAAGCGGTGGAGAAGCGAGATAGTTTGCTTTAATTTCCGGGCCGATTCTTCCTTCAAAGTTTCGGTTGCCACTGAGGACTGAACAGGCAAGTAAATCATGTTCGTTTACTGCTTCTTTAATTGGAGCGTCAAGTGGTCCGGAGTTGCCAATGCAAGTTGTGCAACCATACCCAACAACCCAAAAACCAAGCGCTTCTAAATCGCCAAGTAAGTCTGCACGTTTCAAATACTCCGTCACAACTGTACTTCCAGGGGCGAGTGATGTTTTAACCCATGGTTTTCTAGTTAAGCCTAGCGCGTGCGCTTTCTTTGCGACTAAACCCGCTGCAAGCATCACTCCTGGATTAGATGTGTTTGTACAACTTGTAATTGCAGCAATTGCAACGTCACCATCAGACATTTCAAAAGACTCATCTTTATTATCAACAATCGCAGTTTTTGATTCTAGATGACCAAACATTTCACTACGTGTCTCTTCCCACTTTGATTTCATCTCTGATAACAAGATACGATCTTGTGGCCTTTTTGGTCCAGACAACGCTGGCTCAACTGTTGACATATCAAGTTCTACAGTCGATGCGTATTTGATTGGCCGCGAATCATCTCGCCATAAACCCTGCAATTTACAATATTGTTCAACCGTTTCGATTAGTTTTTCGTCTCTGCCAGTTAAATGCATATACTTAATTGTCTGTTCATCCACAGGAAAGAAGCCCATAGTTGCACCATATTCTGGTGCCATGTTTGCAAGGGTGGCACGCGTAGCAAGCGGCATATCTGCAAGTGCTTCACCGAAAAATTCTACGAATTTACCTACAACGCCGTGCTCGCGAAGTAGTTCAGTAACGCGCAAAACAAGATCTGTCGCAGTAACACCCTCTTGTAATTTCCCTGTTAATTTCATTCCAACAACTTCAGGAATCAACATGTAAATTGGTTGCCCGAGCATGACTGCTTCTGCTTCAATTCCGCCAACACCCCAACCCAACACACCAAGACCATTAATCATTGTGGTGTGCGAATCTGTACCAACCAAACTATCTGGGTATAACGTGCCTTCATGATCCCACGTCACTTTTGCGAGGAACTCTAAGTTCACTTGATGGACAATCCCAGTACCTGGAGGCACAACTCTAAAGTTGTCAAAAGAGTTTTGTCCCCATTTCAAGAACTGATACCGTTCCATGTTTCGTTCAAATTCTTTTTCGCCGTTAATAGTCAACGCATCACAACTATTAAAAGCATCAACTTGTACTGAGTGGTCAATAACCAAGTCACAAGGAACAAGCGGATTCACTTTTTCTGCTGATTCTTCTTTGCCAGTCATTCGAACAACTGCTGATCGCATTGCTGCAAGATCTACAACAGCAGGCACACCAGTAAAATCCTGCAAAACTACTCTTCCGGGGGTGAATGGAATTTCAACTTCGCCAACACTTGCTGCATCGTATGAAGCGAGTGCTTTTACATCTTCATCAGTAACAATGCCATTGCCACAATGTCGGAGGCATGATTCGAGTAATACTCGGATGGAATAAGGCATCGTATCTAGACTGCCAAGGGAATCTAAGCGATAGACTGTCCTATCTCCAAGAGGCGTCGAGATTGTTTCACATCCATTATTAAGTTCTGTATTCATAGAACCCTATTTTAGCAGAAACGCTAGTTAGTTGAAATCGTCTCGGTTCTCGTTTAACCGAACACCCGCTTTTGGACCACGAACAGTGTGACCCGCTTCAATAGTGCGAGTCAAAAATACACCGCCTGCAATCACGCAGTTCTCACCGATATGTGTATCACCACCAAGAATTGTTGCACCTGCGTAGACGGTCACATGATCGCCAAGGGTTGGATGCCGTTTTGTTCCTCTTTTCAGATTACCTCGTTCATCACGCTCAAAACTACGCGCACCAAGTGTAACACCTTGATAGATTTTGCAATGTTTACCGATCACCGTTGTCTCACCAATAACCACACCCGTTCCGTGATCTATAAAAAATGAATCCCCGAGCGTTGCTCCTGGGTGTATATCTATTCCTGTTAGTTCATGCGCATGCTCGGCAATCATCCTAGGAACAAGCGGCACGTGCTGTTTGTACATTTCATGCGCAACACGATGCATCCACAAGGCGCGTATTCCGGGGTAACAAAAGATTGTTTCATCAGTGTGATGGGCAGCAGGATCGCCATCGTACGCAGCTTGAACGTCAAGGGAAAGTTTCTCTCGAAGGTTCGGTAAACTGGCAATAAAGTGATCAACAATTTCGCGTGCCCGCACATCACAATCAGGGCAGTGTTGATCAAATTCAATATCTCCACTTTCTTTTGCGTACCGAAGCGCGCCGGCAATTTGATGAAACAAGGGCCCAGCAATTCCTGAAATCAGTTGGCGAGTGTGCTCTTGCAGGGTGCCGTTACCAATTGTTCTTGGTCCGTTGAATCCGGGGAACAAGATCCAACTTAGGCGTTCTAGAATTCCAATGACTTCACGACGACTTGGCAGATAATCTGTCGTGAGATGACGTGTTCGTTGGTCATCTTTAATTGACTGTGCAATTGCAGAAGCTAAAACATCGAGTCGCTCCCCTGAGAGGGGCGACTCGATGCTTGGTTGGCCATGAGGTATTTCAGGTGCCATTGCACCTATGGTAACTCTATTGGATTACCTTTGGGTTAAGGAGAGGTCGAGCCCCATGCTGCAATGAGTGCAAGTAGGTCTTCGAGATCTACAACACCATCGCCGTTGATATCTTCTGGGAGTGGATCTGCTTCTTCTTCACCGAAGGAAAAGACGAGTCGATATGGCTCTAAGCCGCCACCATTAATAGACGATAATCCTGCTGGAATTGTCGCTCCTCCTTGTTCTGCTTCAGTTGGAAGTGTAATATCTGCGGATGATATTGAGCCGAACCAAAAGCATTCTTCATCGGATGGCCCAGAGGCATGACTCAGGTCTGCATAAAAATAAGTATTTCCATTACCAGTAAACTCATAGACCAATTGTCCATTTCGATGCTGCCAGTGCACGTCGCCACCCACGCTAGTGATCACTGTCCACAATGGTTCATCACTTATTCTAAATGGACTTACACCGGGCGTAGTAATTACAACATCATCCATTCCCACTCCAGCGTTAGAAAAAACATAATATCCATCTGTAAAAGTTACATCACCAATTTCAAGCGTAGGGGCTGGTCCCCCACTAATCGCGTGCACCTCCAACCCATCAATAGCGGCAAGATTGATGTCAACCGAGCCTTCGATAACAAAAGCCATTTCAAATGTGTTTGAATAGTCAGTAGAAGTAAATTCAAATTGATTTACGCCTGAACCCATTTCCTGCCAAAAAAATTCCCCGCCAGAACTATGCAACATCTGCAAGTTGTATACATTTGCTCCACGATCAGCCGCAAAACAAAGCGAACCGGAACTAATAGCCAAAGCGGCAACGACAGTAATCAGTGATTTCATGATTTTCTCCTCCAATTGATTAGTCACCAATATACATCAGAAATACTGATTTTCCTAATCTTTTATTTCTTTTTCCCGCAGCAAGAAGCAAGGTTATAAAGCAATGCAAGCCCACCCAACCCAATCATGCCATCCACAGAAGCATAAAAGCAACCTATAACAAGATCTCCGAGCATGCCTGAGGCTTTATAACCAGGATAAACAGATGCGCATAACTGCAAAAAAGGTTCCCCATACCCCTCTATAAACATATTTAGAAGTCCAACAGATCCAACTGCGATTGCTCCACCTGCACCGCCTGCAATTGCTGCTGCTGCAATATTAAATTTCATAACTATCTCCTTTGTTAATAAACGGACAGGGAGGGATTCGAACCCTCGATACACCGAAGTGTATACTAGTTTTCGAGACTAGCGCATTCAACCGCTCTGCCACCTGTCCAAGCAGATAGCATTATACGCCCTCTCTTACTAACACTCTCCCCATGAACTTATGAGTTGAAGAATATCTGAAACATCAATAATTCCATTTCCATCAAGATCTTCCTCACATGATTCACATGCGCCCCAAACATCTATGAGTTGCAGTAAGTCAGCAACTCCTACTGCACCGTCACCATCTACATCGCCAATGCAACTGCATCCCATGTTAAAGAATTGTGCTTCACCATCTGGTTCGAGCCAAGGAGCGCCAATTATTCCGTTGTCACCATCAAGTGCAACCGCCCAACCAAACTCTGCCTCAATTGTTGGCTCTTCTGAAACAATCGTTGCTTGTTTTTCCCAGTACATACTTTCTCGTTCGAACACCGAAACATCACCCGCTGACATGCCATCAACAGGGGCATACCTAGATCCCACTAGAAGTACAGTATTATCAATGTCTACACTTACTCCAAACTGCTGTCCAAGAGTTTCGCTCTCAGGATAAAGTTGTTCATGTAATACCCAACCAGCATCGAATGTTCTTGCAAAGATTAACACACTCCCAGCATCGATTGCTACGTCATCGTCTAAATATGAACCTATGACAACATTATCACCATATACATCAATAGCAAACGAAAAGTTGTCCATTGATTCGCCATTTGGGTCGACAAATACTTCCGATTCAAAGAACATGGCATCTCCGCGATCAAAAAGATGCGCGCGCCCCTTCCCATCATCTGCCCACGGGGCGCCAATAACAATTCGCTCTCCATCCATTGCTAATCCAAGGCCAAACTGATCTCCTGGAGTTCCATTTTTTGCAGTGAGCTTTTGCAACTGAAACCAAGCGCCATCATATTGATATACATAAGCAGAACCGGAAGATTCGCCATTATCATCGTCAAGTGGCGCCGTCACAATACAAACATCACCTTCAATTGCGACCCTTCTACCAAATGAATCTTGCGTATAGGCATCGTCTGCAACAAGTTTCGCCGTTTGTGACCACT
>JABHZL010000090.1 GCA_018656645.1 Phycisphaerae bacterium | reverse complement strand
GACAAAACCTTCAATCGCCCCGTCTAAAACGGTCTGCGGGTTTCCAATTTCATGCCCTGTTCGGTGGTCTTTTACTCTGTTATCGTAAATCACATAACTTCGAATTTGTGTTCCCCACCCTTGATCCACTGCACCGCCAGTTGCTTGATCAAGCTCAGCTTGTCTTCGCTCTTCTTCAAGTTGCTCGAGCTTGGATTGCAAAATACGCAGTGCTTGTTTTCGGTTTTGTAATGCTGCCTTGTGTGTAGAACTTACAACCATAATGCCAGTTGGTTTATGCACAATGCGAACAGCAGAAGCAACCTTGTTCACGTTTTGTCCGCCGGGGCCTGACGAACGGGCGAAAAATGTAAAGTCAACTTCCTTTTCATCAATCTCGACATCCTGTTCATCAAATTCAGGTATTACGTCAATAGTCGCAAAACTCGTTTGCCGTTTACCCTGCGCATTAAACGGGCTCACTCGAGCTAACCTATGCGTACCCCGTTCACAACTCATGTACCCATATGCCATAGGGCCTTTTAGTAAGTAGGTCACTTCGCTAATTCCAACCTCAGTTCCATGGGTTGTGCTTACTTCTTCTACCTTGAAGTGCATATTTTCCCAGTAATTTTTATACATGCGATCGAGCATGGAAGCCCAGTCGTCAGCTTCGGTACCGCCGTCGCGAGACTGAATAGAAACAAAGCAGTTTCGGTGGTCGTGTTTGCCGTTCAACAATGATTGAATTTCAATACGGTCCATTCGTTTTTGTAATTTGTAGAGTTGTTCATCAACTTCGGCGAGTAATTCGTTGTCATCGCCTTCTTTTGCGAGTTCATACCCAACCTGTGCATCCTCAAAATCGCCAACCGCTACCCCTAATTGTTCAGTCTGAACTTTGAGCAGTTTGTACTCATCGATCGTTTTTTGGGCAGCGCTTTGATCATCCCAAAAACCAGCTTTCCCCATATTTCCCTGCAAAGTTTCGCGTTTTTCTACTTTTGTATCGAAGTCAAAGAGAGTCACGGATCGTCAAAATCCGCGCCTCAAGATCGTCAATGATGGATTGATGGGCGTCAAAATGCATGGGGGGCATGGTATCAGAGTGTGAAAGGTTGTACTCTACTTAACATGCAAACATCCACTATTCTTCCTACTATGAAACTATCTGAGAGAGCAAAATCAATCCCACCATCTATCACACTCGCAATCAGCGCGCAGGTGAAAGAACTCAAGGCTGCCGGCAAAGATGTCATCGCATTTGGTGCTGGCGAGCCGGATTTTGACACCCCCGAAAAAATTACAAATGCTGCTATCGAAGCACTCCGTTTAGGGGTCACGCATTACATGCCTTCTTCAGGAACGCCTGAAGCACGCGAAGCAATTGCAAATAAATTGCGAATCGAAAATAACATTGAATGCACAGAAGCGAACATTTCAATAAATTCTGGTGCGAAGATGTCGATCAACTTAGCGCTCATGTCAATTCTTGATCCGGGAAAAAATCAAGAAGTGGTTGTACCGACTCCTGCGTGGGTGAGTTACAAACCAATGATTGAACTTGCTGGCGGTACGATGATTGAAGTTCCAACATCTGTTGATACTGGTTTTAAATGCACGCCAGAAGAAATTGAAGCGGCGATTACTCCAAATACAAAAGCAATCATGCTAAATACACCGAGCAATCCTTGTGGGACAATGTATGCCCCAGATGAATTACGAGCTATCGCGGTGATGTTACAAAAACATCCAACAGTTTATATTTTAAGTGATGAAATTTACGACGAGTTAATTTACAGCGACATCGAACACCTTTCACTCGGGTCAATACCTGAAATTTCCCACCAAGTCATCACAATTAATGGGTTATCAAAAGCGTATGCAATGACTGGTTGGCGAGTGGGCTATGCGTGCGCCCCCGAAAATGTAGCAAAAGCGATGAACACGCTACAGAGTCAAATTAACACTTCGATCACGAGTTTTTGTTACGCAACAATTCCAGTTGCTCTTGAAATGAAAGACGAAGTCGAGGAAATGCGTAAGGTTTTTGCAAAACGAGCAGCGCTTATGTTTGAATTGATTCAAAAATGGCCAAATACAGAATGCGCGCAGCCAACTGGTGCGTTTTATGCATTTCCAAAAATTTCTTATTACTACGGCAAAACTACGCCAGCGGGGACGGTAATCCAAGATTCTGTCGGATTCGTCCAAGCATTGCTTGACGAAACAAGTGTCGCCGTAGTCCCAGGCACCGATTTTGGTGGTTGTGGCCCTGACCATATCCGTCTTTCATTTGCTTGCAGCGAAGATCAAATAGAGACCGGCGTCAGCAAAATTTGCGATTGGCTTTCCCTGTTTACGACATAATCAATCCACGGGTTGTCTGTTACTTATCTTTTGCAGATGCTTGCATCAGTCATGATAATACTAATGAAAAGATAGCCAAGATGATGATTATTACAGTTGAAGTAATTGCAACACTGTTAAACCAGTCTTGCCATTCTTAATAGCGTTTGAACATATTTGGTTAATTTGTGTTGCACCTTTAGTCTTATTAAAGATGAAATATGTTATGAGTTGTGTTTGATTACAATTACGATTGATACTGCAATTACTACTACTGAAAATACCCCTACTCCAAAGAGGAGATTTTTTGAGGGTGATTTATGTTGATCCATTACTTTGGATTCTGTTTGCATTGAATCCATATCATGTTCACTATTCATTTCCTTCATATCGCCTACATTATTATTTTTTCTAGTGGTAATCATGCCGTGCTTCAGATGATTTGTAACAAGCCACCAATTCATTGGATATGCAAATAGAAAGCCAACTATTAAGGCGATTGACATAATGAACCAGAATGCTGGCGAATCAGGACTTTCAGAGCCCGCGACCGCTGGCATCCAAAACTTAGACACAAGCAACATGCCGCACATCAACAGATTCATTGAATAGAATTCGGGAATGAATGTCATTTTGAGAGATTTTTTATAACTTCCACCAGCCATATCACGCATAGCAAACGCTTGGAAAAATAACCATCCAAAGCCAAATCCGAGTATGTATTCAAGCGTGATATCCATCATTGGATTTAGTTTAAGTATGCTTCCAATCGCTGCACCAACAATTATTCCAAGCCCATCGCCAGCTGCGCAGTGCATGGTTGAGCCCAGAACTTGTTTCCAAGTTGCATGCACATATTGTTCATGTGTCATTGGCAAGGGTTCTCTACATCCAATCACGTAAAAGAATGCTGCAAATGGTCCTGTGAACAGTGCAAGAATGACGAAACCCCATTTTAGTACGAGCGCTTCTGGGGTTGAAGCGATATCGATTGCAACAAAAATAACGGAAATCGCCGTAAGAATAAACCAAAGTAAAATAATGCCATCTAACATTACTTTGCATACTAGCAATATTGATGTTTTGTGGCATCTTTTGCGGTAATTTTATATTGCGTTTTATTATTAAATAAAGGCGGAGTAAATTCAATCGATGTTTTTAAACTGCTAAACCACAAGCTCTGCTGAACCTTCTGCATATTCAAAAGAATTTGACCAATAGTTAGTGAATCGTAATTGGTCATCATTACATCGCTCTACGATCCATTGCTCGCCAACTTCGCTCACAATTCTTGCATTATTATGAATAATCGTTGCTTCCCAGTGCACTGTGCCATTAAATTGCACACGTTCAGGGTTTTCAGAAAGAGTTCGTATCGAACAATCTCCTACCCATTTGTGCACCTCATCTTTAAGTGTTCTATGCAATGCTTGGTGTGGTTCGAGTGGAAGCCAAGTACCATTTGGCGCAAGTATTCCTGGGTTTATAAAGAGATGTTCTGCTTCACTTCCATGCACCCCACTGCGAACAATTGTCCAAAAAGCATGCCCTAGTTCTTTGATTTTTTGCTCTGTAATCACGGAGTGAAAGTATACCAAAAGTAAGCAGGATACTTTTTGTTTGTGAAACCAGATCCTTTACTGTGCATTGTTTCTAAAACAACTCTGTGGGTTAATTAAATTTCTGTGGATGCAACTTTGGAAATTCCATCGATTGCAGCAAGGGATGCAAGAAGATCACCAGTCGCTGGCGTGCCGAGCTTAATTACCATCATTGCTAAACCGTCATTGTCACCGTGCCCAATAACCATTTCGTCGATGTTAACACTTGATTCTCCAAGGACACTTCCAACTTTTCCAACCATGCCCGGAGTGTCATTGTTAAAGAGTGCAATCATGTGCCCGCTTGGCACCATGTCAAAACCACGTCCATCAATGTTAGTAATTCTCGGCATGCCATCTGCGTGGACAGTGCCTTCTATGACATGCTGTTGCTCGCCATCGATTGTAATTGTGAGTTTGTCGATTGCATCTGGTGAACCAACAACTGTCGAAGCAGTCACGCCAAGTTCACGCGCCATCGCCGTCACATTAATTATTGAAACTGGTTCGTCGGTGCAATGTTGCAATAACGCAACAAGTGTGTATCGTGCAATTGTGTCCGTCTTCCCAACAGTTGCTAGGCCGCGAAGCTCAACAACAACTTCCTTGGTCTTGCCAAGGTTTGTAACTGTGCCAAGTAGAGTGATCATTCTTGAAGAGAGTTCTACGAATTGTTTTTGCCGGTTGCTTAATTCAAGGTCTAAACCACCAGCGTTCACCGCACTTTCTAATCCTTCACCGCGAAGATATTGAAGTAACGATGCACATGCGTTTACAGCAACTGCTTCTTGCGCTTCAACTGTTGATGCGCCAAGGTGTGGTGTGCATAACACTTTTGGATGCGTTCGAAACGGATGATCTTCAGCAGGGGGCTCACTTAAGTAGACATCAATCGCTGCGCCTGCACACTGCCCAGCATCGAGTGCTGCTATCAACGCTTCTTCATCAACAATGCCGCCGCGTGCTGCGTTAATCACAAGTAAATCATTTTTACATTTTGTAAACTGCTGCGTGCTTAACATTCCCGTTGTTTGCTCAGTGCGGGGAACATGAAACGTAACAATATCAACCTTTTCAATGAGGTCATCAAATGATTGCATCATTTGCACTTGCCCGTCCATAGCAGTTGGTTCCTTCATAAAAGGATCAAACCCAATCACTTCCATGCCAAAAACAAGTGCTCGTCTTGCCATTGCTTGCCCAATTCGGCCCATGCCGACAATACCCAGCGTTCTCCCAGCAAGTTGTACGCCAACAAAACTGCCGCGATCCCAGCCTCCCCCTCGGAAAATGGCATTTGAGCTAGAAATGTTTCTCGCAAGTGAAATCATAAGTGCAAAAGCGTGTTCAGCAGTCGTAATCGTCGATGCTGAAGCGGAATTCATCACAGCAACACCAAGGCTCGTTGCGGTTGGTAGATGAATGTTGTCAACACCAACCCCGGCTCTTGCAATTCCTCTAAGTTTGGCCTCCGGATTGGCAAAAACCCGCTTTAGAGTCTCTTCAGGCAGTTTTACAGCTGATCGGACGATTACACCATCCACATTGCTTAGGGCTGAAACGAGGTCGTCCTCGCTAAGTCCTGTCTGAGAAAGGACTTCCACCTCGGCTTGGGATTCCAAAAACGCAGCTCCTTCGGGAGCAAGTTTGTCGGCAATAAGGATTTTAATGGGTTTCATGGTCTTTAAGACTTCTATATATGAGTGGCACGAGGGGCAGGGTTTTGGTAGAATAGTCGATTCAAGAAAAAGGTTGAAATATTATGACGACAGTGACAGCAGATACGATTAACAAAGAAGATTTTAGACGACACGAGTCCGATTGTGGGTCTCCAGAGGTTCAGATTGCATCATTGACTGCAAGAATTTTGGAACTTACCGATCATCTCAAAACACACAAGCACGATCATCACTCACGTAGAGGTCTGATCATGCTCGTTGGCAAGCGAAATCGCTTGCTCAAATACATCTCGCGAACAAATCGCGAGGCTTATCAAGCAACTATTAAGAAACTCGGGCTACGAAAGTAAATTAGCCCCAAACCGCAGCCGCCCCGAGCAGTTTGCATGAGGTGGTGGCAGTGGACAAGCAGCGGTCGTAATATGCCCGCGTCTCGTCTTCTGTCTCCCTTGGAGCAAACTTACTATACGGGGGCTGCATTACAAGAGGAGTATTCACAGATGGATACAAAAATTATTGTTGAACGGGAAATTGGGAATCGCACTTTGCGATTCGAAACCGGCCAAGTGGCCAAACAAGCAAGTGGCGCAGTTATTGCGACATACGGCGAAACGACAATTATGTGCACGGCGATGCGATCTGATCCACGCCCTGGACTTGATTTCTTTCCTTTGCAATGCGACTATCGCGAGCGAACAAGTGCTGCGGGTAAATTCCCTGGTGGTTTCCGCAAGCGAGAAGGCGCGCCAAACGAAAAAGAAATTTTGACAATGCGCCTGATGGATCGTCCTATTCGTCCTTTGTTTCCTGATGGATACATCGACGAATGCCAAATTCAAGCATGGGTGATGAGCCACGATGGTGAAAACGATGCAGACGTTCTTGCATGCACAGCCGCTTCAATGGCAGTGTGCTTAACAGATGCACCATTTGAAGGGCCAGTTGGCACAGTTCGTGTTGGTCGCATCATGACTGATGATGGTGAAACGTATGTTCTTAACCCTACACAGACACAAATGCAGTACTCAGATCTTGACCTTGTTCTTTCTGGTCATTCTGATGGTGTGAACATGATTGAAATTGGCGCAGCGCAAGTTGATGAAGCTGGCGTAATGGGCGCAATCAAGTTTGGTTACGAAGAAGGCATTAAGCCAATTCTCGAAATGCAACTTGAA
Organism: Phycisphaerae bacterium; assembly: GCA_018656645.1. Lineage (GTDB taxonomy): Bacteria > Planctomycetota > Phycisphaerae > Phycisphaerales > SM1A02. The sequence goes on along the minus strand of JABHZL010000090.1, from coordinate 7,444 downwards.
CTTATGGAAAAAGCTGGTCGATCTGAAAAACGACAAGGTGATCTTTCACTACCTTCTGATGAAGTCATGGCGAGAGTTAAAGAACTTGTCGAAGCAAAAATGCTTGACGCTAGAAGAATCGGCGGTAAAGCCGAGCGAAGCGAAGCAGTGAATGCACTTCGATCATCAATGATTGATGAAAACTTTTCGATTCCAGGAAATTGTTCATACAGCGAACACATGGCTGCTGAAAAAACGCAACGCGAAGCAAAAGAAGCGTTCCGTAAACTCGAAAAGAAATGTACTCGAAAACTTATTGTTGATGAATCAATTCGTGCAGATGGTCGTAATCTCGATCAAATTCGTGATTTGGGTATGGATACATCTGTTTTTGCACGAACACACGGTTCCGCATTCTTCCAACGCGGCGAAACACAATCACTTGTGACTTGCACGCTTGGAACAAAGAAGGATGAACAAATCGTTGACGGTCTTATGCCAGAATATGCGAAGAAGTTCTACCTTCACTACAACTTCCCACCATTCTGTGTTGGCGAAGCTGGTCGAATCATGGGTCCCGGTCGCCGAGAAATCGGTCACGGTGCACTTGCTGAACGATCACTCCTTGGCATCTTGCCAGAAGTAGACGACTTCCCTTACACCATTCGTCTAGTTAGTGATATTACTGAATCAAATGGCTCGTCTTCAATGGCAAGTGTTTGCGGTGGTTGCCTTGCACTAATGGACGCAGGCGTTCCTATTCAAAATACTTGTGCTGGTATCAGCGTCGGTCGTTTTAGTAACGACGAAGGCAAAATTGTTCGCGTAATGGATATCATTGGCGAAGAAGATTTCTTTGGTGACATGGACTTCAAAGTTTGCGGTACTCGTGACGGCATCACCGGTGTGCAACTTGATCTTAAAGCTCGTGGACTTTGGTTTGAAGAACTCGAAGTAATTTTCAATGAAGCATTGAAAGGTCGTCTGGACATCATTGATCAAATGGAAGGTGTTCTCTCTGGTCCACGCGAAGAAATGTCTGTGCACGCACCACGCATGCTCAGCGTTGCGATTGATCCAGAAAAGATTGGTAAATTGATTGGTCCTGGTGGCAAAACCATCCGTTCGATCACTGAACAAACTGGCGCTCAAATTGACATCAACGATGATGGTACTGTCTTTATCAGTTCAGTCAATTTGGCAGAAGCAGAAGCAGCAAAAGTTGCTGTTGAAGCGATCGCTGCTGAGATTAAAGTTGGTAGTGTTTTTGAAGGTAAGGTTGTTTCAACTCGTGACTTCGGTGCATTTATTGAAATTGCACCCGGAACTGACGGTATGTGTCATATTTCTGAACTTGCCGATGGATTCGTAGATAAAGTTGAAAACATCTGTAAAGTCGGTGACATGATTAAGGTTAAGGTTATCAATGTTGACGATACTGGTCGAATCAAACTTTCAGTAAAAGCGCTGCTCAAAGACGCAGCGAAAGAAACTGAAAAAGAGACCGTGGAAAACTAAATAATGTTTTCTTGGACTTGGCTAATTGCAGGCACCGCCCTTGGGGCGGTGTCTGTTTTGCCATTTATGATTTGGCGTCATAAACGTGATGAGAAGCGAACCGCTGAAGCAACAGATCGTGCGCAAGCATCTGAACGGATGGCAGAAATAGGGCAAATGACCTCTGGTCTTGCACATGAATTTAAAAATCCACTTTCTACTGTTGGATTAAACGCACAGTTACTTTCGGAAGATATTGAACATCTTGACATTGATGAAGTTGAAAAGGGCAGGCTAACAAAGCGGCTCGATTCACTTTCAAGAGAGGTAGAGAGACTCCGAGGTATTCTCGATGACTTTTTACAATTTGCTGGCAGAATGAAGTTGCATAAAGAGAGAACGAACTTATGCGAAGCTCTGAGTGAGCTTGAAGATTTTTATCATCCGCAGTGTGATAGTGAAGGTGTTGTCATGCGAATGGAATTACCTCACCAAGAGTTATATGCAGATGTTGACCAGTCATTGCTAAAGCAGGCAGTGTTGAATCTCCTGATTAACGCAACTCAGGCGATGCAAGGAAGCGAGGGCAAAGAGCTCATCATTCGCTTGGAAGAGAAGAATGGTGAAGCACGCATACATGTAATTGATACCGGCCCGGGAATTGAGCAAGAAAGAATTGATGAGATTTTCCATCCATATGTTTCGAATAAACGGGGCGGTACAGGTCTAGGTTTACCGACAACGTTGCGAATTGCTCAAGAACATAATGGGCATATAACAGTAGATTCTTCCTTAGGGAATGGCAGTGATTTCACGGTACATATACCATTACTTACATAATGCGTGTACTAGTTGCATATAACCCAGTTTCGGGAAGAGGAATAGCGAACAAATTAGGTGGTGATATTTCAGCCGCACTTTTGCAAAAAGGTTGTGATGTCGAATTGTTGCCTACCGAAGTAGGTGACCAACGAAAGTGGTTGTCGCCAAGACTTAAACAGATTGATCGCGTCGTTGCTGTAGGTGGTGACGGAACTCTCCGTGCAATCGCTTCTTGTCTTGTTGATACAAACACACCCATATACCACGCCGCTTCAGGAACTGAAAACCTTTTTGCAAAATCAATGCAGATGTCAAATGACCCACAAAAAGTAGTGCATGCAATTCTTGAAGGTGATGTTCAAAAAATCGATACTGCTAGTGCAAACGGCGAATTCTTGTTACTGATGGCTTCAGTTGGTTTTGATGCTGAAGTTGTTGCAGATCTTGCCGCAACTCGGGGGCAGTCAATTACACACATGTCATACTTGATGCCGTGTGTTCGAAAGTTTTTAAAATTCTCGCCCCCGGAAGTGTCAATCACAATTGATGATGCAATGGTGGTGCAAAATCTTCGCGGTTGGGTTGTTGTTGCGAACTCTCCAGCGTACGCCAGAGGCTTGAATCCAGCACAAAACGCATCTCTAACAGATGGTTTACTTGATGTCGTATTTCTTCCAATTCGATCTCGATATTCACTGATCACTTGGATGTTGCGTGCGAAACGAGGAACGCACTTGCAGCACAAAAAAGCAATTGAACTTCAGGGTAAAAACATTCAGATCAAGACTTCATCGCCTGCACATTGGCAACTTGATGGCGATTCTCCCCCTGAAGGCACAACAGCATCGTGCCTTGATGTTGTTGTACGCCCAAATTCGTTGGCTATCATTTCAGCATAAGAGAAAAATACCCGAGGGGTAGTTTTCTACTACAACAGCCCATCGCTATCGATTACAGCGCGAGCAACAGCAGCGATTGATTTACGTGAAGATCTGGATTGTTTTTGCAACAACTTCATTGCTTCAGGTTCAGAAACAGATTTGCGTTTGACAATAATCCATTTTGCTTGTTCTATAAGTTTACGATCGTCAAGTTTTTGTTTGAGATCAACAATTTGACTTCGTTGATCGATGTGGTCAAGGTATCGTTTCCACGCGACGGTTAGTCCGGCGTGCAACTGTTCTGTGGAAGTGGGTTTAAGTAAAAATCCAAATACACCAACAGCAGTGCAATTGCGAAGGTAGGTGTCATCTGAGTATGCAGTAAGCATCACAACTGGAATGTCGAGTTCGGAGAAAATAATTTGCGCAGCTTGCATGCCGTCTAATTTTGGCATTTGGATATCGAGAAGCGCAATGTCTGGACGATCTTCTCTGCAAGTAAGCACTGCTTCTTCCCCGTTTTTGCATGGACCTACAACATCAAGTTCTAAAGCTTTGAGTGAACCAACTACTCCTTGTACAACGAGTAATTCATCGTCTGCGACAAGAACTCGTTGTGGATGTTCTGGTAAATCTAGTTCAGAGGAAGGAGACGGATTATTGTCAGGGGGTGGTGTCATTCTTGGACCATCCTTTCATCCTTGCTGCGAGTTGACAAACATAGTCAATTCCGCCAGTTGCTTGAAAGAACATATTGTACAGTGAAAAATTGAATTTTCAAGAAAATCGAGTTGTCAATCCAAAAAATCACCTTCTGCGAGGCGGGTTGGGACGTACTCTTCGGTAACGTAAGAAATGTCTTTGGTAATTAACGATTCAACTTCCATTTTGAATCCGTTGTTTAACATTGTTTTGATTTCACGTTGCCATTCACGCTTACCCTCAAACCAAGGGTACGCTGCGATTTGTTTTGCGCGGTTGATGTCACGATCGTTCAATTCAATTTTTACATCATCACTTAAATCTAGTCGTTCGTAATCTTTAGATCGAATACCCATGAACTTAGCATCTGGAATCGCCATGCGTTCCGATTCAAAAGCAAGGTTGATCGATCCTTGCTTGATAACGCTGTAAATATAGTGTCCCCAAGGATCGCAATCAAGCAAGCAATACACTGGCAATTTGAGTTCCTTATGCATGCGATGCAACATGCGCCGAACACCGCGGGGAGGTTGGCCTGAGCCTTCAGTCAAAATGCAATTGTGTGTTTCCCAAAATCGATCCTCGTTGAACCGACTCCAGACTGTATCTTTCTCGACATGCAAAATAAAATCTGCTGAACACTCTTTGAATTGCATGATGTTTGGTTCGCAAATACTTGGAATGGCATACCCACCTGTTCCCATTTTTCTGCAATTAATTTCATCACCGTTATCAACAACGGTAATGTTTCCGACCATCGTTCCTCGCTTTTTCGCAAAAACGTGGAGTTCTTCTCGTAGTCCATCGAGCGCAACTTCTAAATCTTCTAGAATCGAATCAGATTCTCCCTGGTCATTAAACGTTTTTTCTTTTGTTCCGGGAATAGTATGCAAACCCATGTAATACATACCCCGAAGACTGAGTGTTTTTTCAGCACCGATTAATTCTTTGCAACCTTTTGATAGTAAAAGTGATTGCATGAACTTTCTTGATTGCCCTAAGTTAAATAAACTTCGCGTTTGCCTCGCATCGCCCATTTCAAGGATGCGTTTCTTTTTGTTGTATTTCATGTTTGAAACAGAACGGGTGGGAATAGAAAAATTTGGTTCTTTTTGAGCTAGGCTTGACTTTACAACATTGCTCGCAAGTTTTTCAATTTTCTTGATTGTTTCCGCGTCGCGTTTCTTGTCAACAATTCGAGTCTTTGTTTTTTTAGACTTGTTGACAACGATCTTTTTATTTGTTTTCTTTTTATTTGTTTTTTTCTTTGCCATTACTTACGCTTTCGAGTCGCTTTTTTCTTAGTTTTACGTTTTGTTTTTTTCTTGGGTTTTGCTTTTCCAAAGAGTGTGTCGTCACCGTCTTCTTGGTCTTGATGATCTTCTATGATGACAACATCATCATCAATCCCAAGGCGACCCCCGTCGTCAATAATTTTTCCTTCATCATCAAGTTGAGCGTCAGCATCATCAGTACGTCGCTTTGCTTGTTTCATGAGAGCTTTGTATAACTTGTCAGTATCAGTTCCTGTGAGAGCGTTGCAACAGCGAGAAATTTCACCGATGTACCTTTCAAACACACTACGTCGTTCAGACTCGCGTGCCATTCGCTTGCGGCGTCGCAGGTACGTACCTAGTTTTCGCCCGCAATCTTGCAGAGCAAGTTTCATTTCTTTACGAATTTCATCGTAATCAGCAATCGCTTCTTTTGACTCACTTGTAAAAGGCACCCAGACACTTACCATGTGTACGAGTACGACAAGTGGTCCAGAGGGAATGGAATTTTTAGGTTGTGTAAGACCATAATTTTTCCATGAAGTTTCTGCTACCGCTTTGAACGAACTACAACTTGATTGAGAATAAAGTAGGGGTACTCTGTTTGCAAAGCGTAGTACTTTTGCCGAGTCGTCTCTGCCAAGTCCGCCACCATATCCTATAGCAACTTCAATTTGGAATGGATTGCCTCGGTATACACTTGGCGGTCTAGTTGATGCAGCAAAAAACTCTGCTTTAACTTCTTTGAGTAAACCTGCAAGTAACGCCTTTGAACCAATTGGCACGAGGCAATCAGTGTTTGGTGCAATGATTCGTGTTTTTTGGATTGATTCGTAGAGTTTTTCTGCTTCAGCGTGCCCAACCGTTTTAATCCACGTTTGCCCAGTCATTCCTGCGCCTTTGCAAATTTCACGTGCTTTCGTGGCGCCGACTCTGCAGAAATCTTTTTGTAAAAATCCACCAAGTTGTCTTGCTTCAGTGCGTTCAAGCATTTGAATTAACGTGCCAAGCTCAATGCCCTTGGGGTGAGGTTTTATTTCCTTTGGCTCTTCTGGAAGCTCGTTGATTGCACGAGGAAACTCAATCGTTTCATTGCTTGGTGTGACGTACGTAATTTTTGCGTGCGGATTGGCGATGGCGGTTTGTTCAAGATATTCGTCGATGGACTGGCGTCCTTTTTGATACTTACCTTCAAGTTCAATTGAAACTTGTGTACCGTGGCCATCTTCAAACAATTTGTCGTCTTCGGGGTGCTCAGTGTCGCTGATGACCATTGGTCTGTTCTTGGAAGTATCCATTTTGAGAACAACTTCATGAGCAGGTTTTTTCTTCTTAGTTTTTGAAATAATGACAACAGGTTTACCGGTTGTCATGAGACCGTACATGCCAGCTGCAGAAATACCGATTCCTTGTTGACCTCGTGACATTTTTAAACGGTGAAATTTTGAACCATATAACAACTTGCCAAAAATATTTTCAATTTGCGCTCGAACAATCCCTGGTCCATTATCACGAATCGTCAAACGGAAACGTGTTTCACTTAACTGCATCACATGAACGTGTATGCTCGGTAAGATCCCACCTTCCTCAGCTGCATCAAGGGCGTTATCAACAGCTTCCTTAATCGCTGTAAGCATTGCCTTTCTTGGATTATCAAACCCTAGAAGATGACGGTTTTTTGCAAAAAATTCGCTTACTGAAATATCCCGTTGGCCAGCAGCCATCGTTTCTGCGGTTGCTGCGGTGCGAGTTTTCTTTGAACGAGTCGATTTTTTGGGCTGTTTGGCCTTTGGCATATCGGGTGTACTAATTATTGGGGTCATCTGTTGCCTTCCATGGCGCGTGAAAAACGCAATGTAAACAGGCATCCGTACCTGTCTTGCACACAGAATACCGAAACTCAGCAAACAGTGCTAAAAGAGCGCTACCGGACCTGGCACTATTCTGGGGTAGACCTGTACCTATTCTGGGGTGGTATCACATTTGAATGTTCGTTTTTGGTAAACTTCCAAGATTCTTAGCGAAATATCTCATAAGAATTTGGAGCACCAACATGTCTATGGAAAAAACTCTCATCATCTTCAAACCAGACGCAGTACAGCGAGGTCTCATGGGCAGAATCATGAGCAGATTTGAAGAAAAAGGATTGAAAATCATTGGCGCGAAATTCATGCGAATATCGCCTGAACTCGCTGCAGTCCACTATGAAGCACATAGAGAGCGACCTTTTTATGCAGGTTTGGTTAACTTTATGACTTGTTCCCCTGTGATGGTTCTCGCCCTCGAAGG
>JABHZL010000061.1 GCA_018656645.1 Phycisphaerae bacterium | reverse complement strand
GTGCAATCTGCTAATAATTCTCACGAGTTCTGATGCCATACTATCAATCCGTTGCTGAGTATCATCTTCTAAAGCAGTATTGTCTTGTAGATGAGCATGGCAATTAGTGACACAAAGATGCTTTGGTAAAACAAATGTCCCTAAGCTAGAAAGCACCATCCGTAAGTGGTGCATTCCTCTGCTGCCTCCTATTCCAGGAGCCGCACACATTATGGCAGCAATTTTTTCATTAAAACAAGCGTTTCGTTCTTCGTTGTCATGGCGAATCGTTGCCCAGTCAATGGTATTTTTCAAAATACCTGTAAGTGATCCATTGTATTCAGGGCTTGCAATGAGAAAACCATTATGGCTTTTCATAAGTTTCTTAAATGCAATTGCGTTTTCTGGCATGCCATCTTTTTTATATAGATCATCACAATACAGTGGCATTTGAAAATCATGTAAATCAACAAAGGTTACTTCAGCGCCAAGTTTTTCAACGCTATTCTTGGCGACATTAACAAGTTGTTTATTGTAGGAATCTCTTCGAATGCTACCTGCAAACGCAAGAACTTTTGGGTTACTCATAGAGTTTTTGCATGTGATGTAAGATAATCTGAAACGCCATCAGCATTTGGTGTCATGCCATCATCGCCTTTGTTCCAGCCAGCTGGGCATACTTCACCGTGTTCTTCGGTAAATTGAAGTGCATCAACCATACGAAGCATTTCGTCAACGTTTCTTCCAAGTGGTAAGTTGTTTACAACCTGATGTTGGACAACGCCGTTCTTATCAATTAAAAAACTTGCACGAAGTGCAATTCCTGCATCATGCAAGATACCGTACGAGTTAGCAATTTCGTGTTTCACATCTGCAACCATTGGGAAGCCAACTTCGCCAATGCCTCCTTTTTCTATAGGAGTATTTCTCCATGCAGCATGCGTAAATTGCGAGTCAATCGAGCATCCAATTAACTGCACATTTCGTTCTTTGAACGCTTCAACGCGCTTGTTATGAGCGATAATCTCAGTCGGGCAGACGAACGTAAAATCAAGTGGCCAGAAAAAAAGCACGACGTATTCGCCTCTGAATTGCTCAAGGGAAAGTGGTTCGATAGTGCCGTTTGGCATCACAGCTTGAGCGGTGAAATTAGGTGCTTCTGTATTTACTAATACTGTCATTTAAATAATCCTTTTTATTGGTGGGGGATTGTAACATGCTCAAATATGAAGATAACTTTATTCCTTTTTCCATGTTTGTTCTGTTGCTCGTTTGTTAATGCTCAAGAAGTCCCTGACCATGCATTTCATATTAGAAGGTTGGGTCATAATCATCGTGCGCACTTAACATTTGAACCCTTGGTAACGTGGACATACCAACACGCTACTAAAGTTCTTGATGGCATGCCTCATACTAGGGCAGTTGGATATTACGATGTTGCTGGTGCCTTGACACTCTGGAATACTGACGATGGTCTTGGGCAAGTTGCATATCAAATGCAAGGGAACGTTGCAGGGGGCACATCGTCTACTCCACCGATGGCAGGCAGTGTTGGCAATCCAATGGCGATGAACAATATTTTAACTTCAGAATCATTTTCTCTTTCCGATGTTTATTGGCAACAATCATTTGGTAATCACGGAGCGCGGTTACGAGTGGGTAAATTGCATGTTGCAACATATTTTGATACTAACCAGATAGCCCACGACCCAGTGAGCGGTTTTATGGCGGGCAACTTCAATCAATCGATCACTAATCCAATGCCTGGCCATGGTTTTGGCGCAAATCTAGAGTTTGATGTTTCAGAGGGAGCCTTACTCCGATTTGGAACGGCTAATGCAGAACCTGGAAACGTGAATTCGAGCGGGTTCGAAGGGCTCTCGTTGGAACATTTATATACGAGTGCTGAACTCGTGCTTTCACGCACACCTGTGGTTGGTGGTGAAGAAAGAGAAGGGCACTATCGATTTTTAGTTTGGAATAATGGCAAATCAAATCCAGCAGGTTCTGGCAACATCGCCGGTTGGGGTGGAGTTTTAAATCTTGATCAAGAAATTTCAGACAACGTTACAATTTTTGGTCGGCTTGGTTGGGGCGAAAGTAATGTGACGGTTTCTGATTTTGGTTACTCTTTTGGATTGCAGATTAATGAACCGTTTGGATTTAAAAATTCCAGTACTGGCTTAGCATATCAATATGCTGACTTATCTACTGGCGGCATCCAAAAAGTTGGCGAGTGGTTTTACAGAACGAAATGGCAAGAAGATTCTTCGTTATACATCGGACCAGTCATTCAGTACTATGAAGATGATTCGCTTAGCGGTTCGGTGATATTTGGGTTTCGGACGAGTTATAGTTTTTAACTGTTTTAAGTGCGATCCTTGCAACAATAATACTGATACTTACTGCAACTACAAGGCCGCCATAGATAGTAATCTCGTGTACAAGTGAATCACCTTTTGGAAGCTCGCCAGTTACTTTGTATGTCTTTGACAAGTCAGCGGCGTGTTTTGCGGCATAACCAATATACGTTGTCGAAAGAAATCCTGGAATCATTGCGATGGATGCGTATGCGTAATCAGAAAACTTGAGTTTACTTACGGATGCTAAATAACAAAGTGCGGAGAAGTTAAACGGAGAAAATCGAAGCAATGCAATGATTTTAAAACTTGATACGGCTTTATTAAACGACTGAAGTTTTGGATGTTTTAACAACAACTTTTCAACACGGGACTTAAGTAAATGCCGGCCAATAAAAAACATGATAAACGCAGCAAGAACTCCGCTGACTGTTACCCATAGTAACCCCCACCAAACACCAAAGATTGCACCTGCAGCAAGCGCGAAGATTGTTTCTGGAAACAAAACAGTTGTGCCAACAACGAACATCGCGACAAATAGAACTGGGCACCAGAAGCCGAGTCTCTCAAGGTGAGAGTCAAGATTGTTCATATACGATTCAAACACAAATCGAAAAAGGCAAAAGACGGCAAAGAGCGTAATGATTGAAATCGCAACACGAATAATGGGGTGATGCCAGTTAATCTTGTTCAAAGCGTATGGTCTCTATTGAAATGAGTGTGTCAGTGCCATCTCGTCCTTTGACGGTATCTTTTATTATGTTGTCTTGCATTTCGTATTCGATTTTTTTGCCTTTGAAGATAACGGTATCGTTTCCTTCGCCACCATCAATTGTATTATCACCAATATTTCCACGAAGTGTATTGTTTGCATTGTTGCCCAGTAAGTTGCTATTTTTACTTCCAGTCAGTGTTGCATCAACGTAGTATCGCGACTTATGTGTGTATGGTAAATTTTCATTGAATTGCAATGAAAACGTTCCTTGGAAATTTGGGTCGATGAGCGATTCATAACCAATCATCATAGGTGGTAAGAATGCTTCGAGTAACGCCAATCCCTTTGGATCCTTTTCTTTTATTTCATCACGTGTTTTTGCGATGTAAATTCCCCACATACCACCAGGTGCTTCATCAAAGGCGGCCCAAAGCCCATAGTAAGAATCGATGACCGAAGCGATGTATTCTTGGGCGAGTGAATTCTCTTCGCGGAGTTCTTCAATCCAATCCTTTACGTGTGGGTCAACGGGAATGCCCCAACGACTATCATCAAGTGATTTAAGTGCTTCGGTTTTTAGTTCTTGTTGATATTTCGGAAGAGCTCCACGCTTGTATGTTCCAATACCATTGTCGTGAAGTAAGTGGAATATTTCTTCAAACGCTGCATCGCGATGTTCCCAGTTATTTTGGATGTACCAGCGTGATCCATCAACAGGCGTTTCAGATTCAAATTGTGGTTGCGCATCAATTTCCGGCTCGTGTCCTTCTCTATGCTCGCCTTCTGGCATCATGAGCATGGCGTGGTTGTTTGCCATTGCATTTGCAACTGCGGATTTGTCTGCACCGTATTGTGTATCAGGTACATCGGTTAGATAAAATTTTAATAAGTTTCTACACCTAGCAACGGCAATGTCGCGGACACCTTTTTGGGCGATGATTGGAATTGATTTACCGTTTGGTGCGATGACTTCGGTGTATTTTACGAATCCTTCTTCGCGGTACTCGGAAATTTCAGGCAATGCTTGTATGCCAAACTGAAAAGAAGCGGCGACGCAAAGTGTAATTGAAATCATAGTATTGCTTTCCTTTGGAGGTAAGGATACACGGTTGTGATGGTGAAAACAAACAGAGCAAAGCCGCTTAGAACGCAAATCAAATGGTGCTCATGGACGAGCATCGTTGAAATGGAAATAGCAATTGCCCAGATGAGAGAACATGTCATGGCAGTATTCCCAAACCGTTTTCCAATGATCCACGCCATCGTGAAGGCGTATGAAACGTGTAAGGATGGTGCGTGATTCCACCTCGATAAGTTTTCTATTCCGAAATATTCATAAAAGTATGGACCCCAAACACCAGTCGTTTCATATCCGGGTTCAATTGGAACCAACACAAAAAAGATTGCGGCGATTGCAGTTTGAATGAGCAAGGTTCCAACGGGTGCGAATGCTTCTCGAAACGAACGAAAGATAAACGGGAATAGAATAACTGCAATGTCGAGTGAAAAGTAAAGTGGCAGTGCCCACCCACGGAATTGAATTCCTGCTTCCCACTCAAAGTAGAGTGGATAGCGAATCGCGCGCATATCACTGAGTTCGTGCGAAACAGTCCAAAGAAAAAAGAAGCCAACGTAAAAGGCGAGTGCGACCCAGATGACACTGACTCGCTTCGTGTTGTTCACGCTGTGACTGTTGTCATTGAAACGTCTTCTACAGGGCGATCACCACCTGCAGTTTGTACTGCGCCTATTTCTCTGACAACGTCAATGCCGTCGGTGACTTTTCCAAAGGCGGTGTATTGTCCATCGAGGTGTGGGCATCGTTCAAGGCAGATGAAGAACTGGCTGCCTGCTGAGTTTGGATCTTGCGAACGTGCCATGGAGAGAACGCCTTCGTGATGCTCACGGTCGTTGAATTCCGCATCGACATTCCAGCCCGGCCCGCCCATGCCAGTGCCGTCTGGGCATCCACCTTGAATCATGAATCCTGAGATGATTCTGTGGAAGATCAATCCATCATAAAACCCGTTTTTTGCGAGTTTTTGGAAATTTTCGGCGTGTTTCGGTGCTACATCGTCCCAAAGTTCGACGGAGATGGCACCTTTGCTTGTTTCAATTGTTGCTGTTGGGTATGTCATACCCGAATCATACAGTGCCTAGCCCTAATGTGTCCCTGAGGCTCCCCTTGGCACTAAGCGCCAAATTGTACGGGTTTTGTTAGGATATGAATATGGTGGAAGAATTACGGTTGCCGTTGATTGGTTCTCGCGTGGAGGCAGGGTTTCCCTCGCCAGCGGATGACTTTATTGAACGCTCGCTCGATCTCAATGAACAACTTGTGGCAAATCCAATTGCAACTTTCTTTGTTCGTGCAAGTGGACATTCGATGGACGGGGCAGGGATACACGATGGTGATTTGCTTGTTGTTGATCGATCACTTACGCCAATGAGTGGAAACATCGTTATTGCTGTTGTTGATGGAGGACTTACGGTAAAGCGACTCTCAAAACACGGGATGAAAGCATCGTTGATGCCAGAGCCAAGCAACGCTGATGAGGGAACATACAAACCAATCGAAATCACAATAGAAACTGACGCAACTATTTGGGGTGTGGTTACTTGGTCGATGCACAGGCTCACATGTACGCATTAGCAGATTGCAATAATTTTTACGCATCGTGCGAGCGTGTATTTGAGCCACATCTTGCACGAAAACCGGTTGTTGTACTTTCAAATAACGATGGCTGCATTATTGCTAGGTCGCAAGAAGCAAAAGATATTGGTTTTAAAATGGGTGATCCAATTTTCAAATGTCGCGATCTAGTTAAACAACACAACGTGATTGTTCGCTCATCAAATTTTTCGCTCTATGGCGACATGTCTCGTCGCGTTATGCAAACAATCCGTCTCTTTTCACCAGATGTTGAGATTTATTCAATCGATGAAGCGTTCATTAAACTTGACGGCTTGATTGACCGTAATTTTGAAGATGAAATGCGTCGAATGCGTGCGGCGGTGTTGCAATGGACTGGCATTCCAATTTCAATTGGCATTGGTAAAACAAAAACGCTTGCAAAGCTTGCAAATCATTATGCCAAAAAAACCCCCGAAATAGGTGGAGTTGCGCAAATACCGAAAAATGCGAATGAAATGCTTCGCGCTGTGGAAGTAGGTGCTATCTGGGGTATCGGAAGGCAGTGGTCAAAAAAGTTCAGAAATATTGGGGTACATACTGCTTTTGATTTGGTTCAAATGGAACCAGCAGTTATTAAAAAAACGTTCAATATTGTTGCGATGAAGACGGTGATGGAACTTCGTGGATGCACATATTACCGGCTCGAGCAAACGCCAGAGCAACGAAAAACTTTGTTGCGATCACGGTCATTTGCAAGTCCGGTCACAACATGGCAAGAGGTCTCTGAAGCAATTGCATCGCACGCGACTCGTGCCGCAGAAAAATTACGCAACGAAGAACTTGTTGCGAGCGTATTGAAGGTTTTCTTTCATACAAGTTTATTTAACCATCGAAAACCGCGTCATTCTGCGCACGCAACAATTGAACTAATCCCACCAACAAGCACAACCCACACAATCATCAAAGCCGCCCTTGCTGCAGCATATCCAATTTGGAAAGAGGGATTCGAATATAAACGGGCGGGTGTTTACTTACTTGAGCTCTCAAAAGGCCAACCACAAGCAAGTTTGTTTGAATCGCCAGAAGAAAAAATTCGAGACAAAAACATAATGTCCGTTCTTGATGCGGTGAACACGAATATGGGCGCAGGAACGCTTCATTTCGCCGCAACAGGCTTTACCAAGGTCATGCAAATGCGCCAATTGCAGCGATCGCCGCGTTATACAACGCACTGGGACGAATTGCCCCAAGTTATGTCATGAATATCTGTGCGGTTTGCAAGGGTGCATGAACTGCACAACTTACAACTTCGGAACGAAGTAAGGATTGCTCTTAAAGTGATTTAAAAAATTCGGCGAAGAACAAATCACCAACAACTTAAGGAGCAATCTCATGCGATTGATCATTCCAATTACCATAGCAAGTCTCTTACCAACCGTCTTTGCAGCTACAAACCCTCCGGAAACTATTGAATTGACTGGAACTATTCGTGATTTCAAAGAACGTAGTGTTTGTGGTGGCCATCCAGATTTTGAAAAGAGACCATCACGTGGATTTGCGCAATATTGTAAAAATATATCAGAGCAACTCGGAAGTGATAGTTTGCCAGTATTTACTGGAAATGGGCGTAAAGTAAAATATCAATGTAGTGACAGCAACTGGAATCCAATTTGTTGGACACTGTATGATAGTTCGATGGGGGATCATGAGATTGTATTTCGTGGATCTTCGACAGGCGGTATTGAATCTGAAAGCACATTCAATCAGTGGTTTCGTGATGTCGAGGGTGTGAATATTTCAATTCCACTTTCAATATCACTTGTTCGCCAAACTGACGGAAGCTATGTGTTTGATGATTCGGATGATTCTTATTATCAATCTCTTGGAGGTTTCTTCCCAATAGAGAATCAAGGATGGGGAAATCCAGGTGGATCGCCAGATAGAAATTTTCATTTCACATTTGAATTGCATACAGAATTTACGTATGACGAGCAAGGTGCGCAGTATTTCTCATTCCTCGGAGATGATGATGTCTGGGTGTTCATCAATGGGCAACTTGTAATTGATCTAGGTGGTGTACACTCGGCAATTGAACAGGGCGTTGATCTTACTAGGCTTAATTTGACAGATGGCGAGACGTATCCGCTCGATTTCTTTTTTGCTGAACGACACCGAACGCAATCCAATTTTAGATTTCAAACAAATCTAGAATTAGAAAACGCAAATATGCCAACTGGTGAAGAATCTTACGATTAACCGTTCAATGCTCTTGGAAATAAAATGTTATTTTCAAGATGAATGTGCTGGTGCGTATCTTTTTCAAGAACTTCAAGGCCGTGCCAGAGTGCTCGCCAAGTGTTACACGCAGCAGGGGGAGGAGTAAAATTGTCGGTAAGTTTCCGCAATTGTTCGAGTGCATTTCCCGCTGATTCATGCTCCTGTTCCATTACCGAAACGGGTCCAATCGCCATCGCGCCTTGTCCATTAGCAATCATAGGAAAGAGAATTTGTTCTTCTTTCATCATGTGTTCCATGAGCTCATTTTTTAGACTAATGAAAATAGATTCAATTGCTGCGATACGTTCAGGATCCTTATCCCCATGAACGTGATTGACACGAATTGCCATGGCTTCAAGGCGAGGGAGTTCCTCTTTGAGTGATACATGGTAGGTTGAAACAATATGTTCAATTAAATCAGTGAGGGGTGCCTCATTCCAATTCGTCGTGTTATCAGTTTCTTGAAGTTCCTTGTTGATCTCAACAAGAATGTCATCTGCATTTAGCCCACGTTTGTCGCAAGCAGTTTGAAGTGGTGCGCCACCTCCGCAGCAAAAATCAATGTTGTGTCGAGCAAATACTCTCGTTGAGAGTGGGTGAGCAGAAGCGATTTCGCCAACAGGCGTTTCGATAGTGACGGTCATGGGTATATCTCCAAATTTAAAACAGATAGAAATGTCATATTATATAGAAAGTTTGCAATTTGTCAATACTTTGGCTTCACAATTTGCTTTGGTACACTCACCATGCGTACTTGTGTGAATTGTCGGTGACCATCGCGGCCACTGTGATAACCATATCCAGATTGGCAAGCACCCACCCAAGGCGTTCCTTGTGCTCCACCACATGCTTTATTTATTCCGACCATGCCGGGTGTTAATTGTCGAGCAACTTTTATTGCATGTTCTGTTTTGCCAAAAACAGCACCGCCAAGGCCGTATGGCGTTTCGTTTGCGAGTGCGATTGCCTCATCATCACCAGAAAAACGTTGGATGCAACAAATTGGTCCAAACGTTTCATCGTGCATAATTCTCATATCGTGTGTGCAGTTAGTGAGCACAGTTGGCTCGATGTAATTGTCATGAGTGCCACCACCACAGCGAAGTTGTGCACCATCTTCAATCGCTCCATTAAGTTGTTCTAAAACCAAGTCGCGCTGCGTACTGTGCACCATTGGACCGACCTTGACAGTTTCATCTGTGGGATCGCCTTGCTTCCATTCTTTTGTTTTTGCAATCACAAGTTCTTCAAACTCATCAGCAATTTTTTCGTCAACATACACACGTTCAGTGCTGACACAGACTTGCCCAGAATTTCTAAAACTGTTTTGCACAGCGAAACTAGCAGCCGCTTCGATGTCAGCATCTGCTAACACAATGAGCGCATCTTTTCCACCAAGTTCAAGTATGACCCGTTTCAATTCTGGAGCACATGCGGTTAAGATTTTTGCCCCAACATCTCGAGAACCAACAAATGTGACTAGGTTTATGTCAGAAGCAACAAGTTTCTTGCCTTGGTCATCTGCGCCGTGTACAACCTGCAAAACGCCTTCAGGAAGAAATTCATTAAGAACATCTGCGTACGCTTGACCAGTGAGCGGCGTGTCTTCGGAAGGTTTGAACACAACCGTATTACCTGCAACTAGCGATGGCAAAATGCACTGCTGTGGCATGAGTTCTGGGAAATTCCAAGGTGTAATTGCAGCGCTTACCCCAAGAGGATCACGATACAAGGTTGATTTTACATTTTCATCTTCAATAATCTCTGGGGCAAAAGCAGCAGCGGCATCTTCAAGTTCAGTTGCAAATTTGTCTGCGGTATAACTCGCTTCGCCTTGTGCTTCTGGCGTGCTTTTGCCCATCTCTGCAGTGATTAGTTTTCCAATTTTGGGGGCTTCTTCTGCGAGCCGATTAGCGATAGGTTGCATGAGTGCATGACGACCTTCAAGTCCAAGTGCGTTCCATGACTTTTGCGCAGTTCTCGCCTTTTCAACAATACCTGCAATTGCAGCTGTTGGTGTAATTGGCACGCTTCCCACGATTTCGCCGGTAGCTGGGTTGATAGATTCAAGCATTATTTCAGTAGTTACACTCATAGTTTGCTCCTTTTTGCCAGACCGAGCATTATACCTTCCATTCAATATCATCTTCTAGTACGATCCGTACACATTGGATGAACTCTTTGTCTTGTTCACTAAGAACACTCCAAAATTTGCTAATTTCTGGGACTAATGCAGCCGCTTTATCGCGTTTGTTTTCCTTCATGCATATTTCAAGCCGATCAAGGCGGTGTTGAATGCGTTCTTTTAAGTCCTTTGGTTCTTCGGTAGTTTCTTCAGCGATTTCTTCGCTTGAATCTCCAAATTGTTTTGTCCACGCTTCACACAGTGTGCAATATGCCTTCATCTCAGCATCAGAAAAACCCATTACAAACGCTATGTCTTCATCGATCTGTTCGCGATTTTCAAGTGTTTCACGAAAAACGATGAGTGCATCTCGATCGTATTTATCGGATTCAGGTACAGCATTTCGCCAGTCGTCTTTTTGATAATCAGTCATAATTTTCTCCTTAAATTTTATTGTTCTCAAAAAGGATTTCAAGTTGTTTACTGCAACGAGCAGTAATCAACTTACATTTATTTTTCAATTCTCCGTTAAGAATTTTTGATACGGTTTCTCTTGACACACCAATAACTTCGCTTTTCGCGTACACATCAAGTCGATAATCTCGTTCAATACTTTTTGGAATTGACACGGGCAGTTCCACTCCAAGTTCGGGCATCCAAGTTGTTGCTCGAATTGCAACGGTTTGTTCGAATTGCGAACGAGACCAGAGAAAAACGGTATCGCCAGCTTTGATGTATTTGTGCATTGGACTCTTTCGACCTCTGCGTTCAATAAATGGATGTTTAAACCGGCGAACTGGATGAAACTCTTCAATGATTTCAAGATCATCTTGCAAAACGATCCAATGTTTTCGATGATGCTCGTTGGCGTTCCAATAATGATCGCGAAGCATTGTTGCAGCGACTTGGAAGTTGAATTCTCCGTACGATTCCATTCGTGTAATCCAAGACCGAACAATTCCTCCAAGCATTGCGTTGTTGAACGACCCAAACGGTCCGTTGCCTCGAAGCCCCTGCACATACCAGTCCATGTGTTGAAAATCGCGAAGATCTTCTTTTTTGAGTCGCGCGATTCTTCGTGTGCTTCTTTTGGTTGAGCAACCATCACAAAGCGCTGGTGTAAGTTTTCCATCGTGGGGCGAGAACTCTTTCCAGTTCCCCGTGAATCCGCAATCAATACATGTTTTCGTTTTGTTGTCACCATAAAACCTTCCACCGAGTGTTTGTTTTGTACTAGTCATTTATCTGTCCCTAACTTAGTTGTTCCAAGTGACAAAAGTCACCATTGACCACATGCTGGGCTTGTTTTACAAACAAAAAATGTTCGCAATGTAACTTTCCAGTACCACCTTGCCTTAGGTAAGATTAAAACAAACAGTATTTGCATGCCACTGTTATAAATCCGGGGGGGCAGGTTGGTGGGAGCATCGGCTCCACTCTTCATGCACCTTTATTATACCGTCCCCCGAAATTGAATCAACACATTATCCAATAAAACTCTGTGCAAAATCACGCGCACTGACACTATGTGGTCAGTGATTTGTGCATGAAATTTTAAACAGATGAAGTCCAAATAATCATGAGCGTTGTACGGTAATGCCGAATGCCTGCCCCAGAAGTCAAGAAACTAATTGGCAATTGTAGCGCCATTAAAAAGAATTTATTCTTAATGAATACAAAGGAGTTAAACTAGAATAGGATGCTTCTATGAGAAAATCGGGATTCCCGATTTTTCTATAAGACAGCAAATCACAACAATCTCGATGTCACTCAATCAGTTGTTTAGTTTTATTTAATAACTGTGTTTTTTCGCACCAAAAGGCGTTTTAAGTTGTAAGTTGTTAATTAATGGAATAATCCTAGGATCAAGAGAGGAGGGTACTCTTGTCCCTAATATCTTTATAGTTGTACGATAACTCCGAATAACTGATTAGAAATTGCAATCATTAACTTAGGAGAGATTGCTGGTGACAAAGAAACGGCATCTGTCACAATCGAGTTAACTCACTGAGCCATACATATATCATGCTTGGCTCAGTAAGTTTTGAACGAGTTATTTCCTTCGTCTACGAGTGGTAACACCTGCAAGACCAAGTAAAGCAATTACACTTGGTGCAGGAACTGCTGATCCAGTGAAGGACCAGTCCATATAAGTAGCAGTGTTGATGTAATATCTCATCTCCATTCCATCTGCATATAAATTGTATGTGTCACCATTCTCAAGGTAGAGAATTTCATCAGTTTCCCTATCCCAAATTTGAAAGTTGAAGTAGCCTTGATAATCTGTCCTTGTTAAAGCAAAGGTTGAGTCTTCATCTACACCAAACCAAATGGCTGCACCCACATTACCATTGCCACCAATACTCTCAGCTTGCATGCCCGATTGGTCGCCTGAAACATAAGAGTCATCTAACCAATTATAATTAAATGAATCTAAGATGGGAGTGCTTCCATCTCCGATATAGGGCCAGGGGTTATCGTTATGGTTTACTTGTGAATAATATGCATAGTACATATCAGCTTCGGCGTTACTGCTTAGTAATGGCAAAGGTGCTAGGACCAGTGCTCCAACTAAAATCATTTGTTTCATCTCTCAATTCTCCTTCTGGTGAGCATCTCTTCTTAACTGAATCTAAAACATCAGAATCTGTGGACGGTGCTCAGTCGCCTACTGCTGTTTATTATAGAGATTAAATATACTAAAAATATGCTTATATACTAATTTGTCTTTTGCTTCCAATGCCAACAAAACATGGATTTGCAAAGAGATAACGGGTATTTGAAGGGTAGAGCGCATAATCTATTGAGGATATAGTACTACGTTATCTAGATTATACTTAAATGTATGAAACCACAGAACACAAACCGCAATCGTGATTGGGGAGAAAATGCTCCAGTTAGGCAACACAAAATTGCTTCATGGGATAACCCTGAACAGCCCGTACTAGATTTAGGAATAGATAGTCATTGGAAAGCAATCCAGTCACCTCAGCGATTTAAAATTTTAGCAGCAGTTAGTGAGTTAGGAAGTTGTACTTGTGCAGAACTTTCTGAGCACCTGGGAGTTGGTACACGAGCCTTGAACTACCATTTGAGGTGTCTTGAAGAGGGCGGGCTATTGTTTGAATCAGTAGATAAAAAAATAACGGGCAAGAGACTCGCCGCACTTTATACATGCATTTTAGTAGATAACACTATATGTTTGAAAGTTGACCCTAACTCTGAATTAGAAATGTATCGCCTTGAAAAGATTCGATCACTTTGGGCTAACGCAACTGTCGATTCTTTTAAGTTAAATTTTGAATTTGGTGTGAAGTCAACAAGCGGTGAACGCTTCATGCGATATAACGAATGGATTAGAGTGACACCAGAACAGAAAGAAAAAATTGAGTCGTTGTATGAACAATTGATTGAAGCGGTTGGTGAAGTACACGCTTCCCCGAAGTTGCCTAGAAAAGGGAATTACAACATGCAATACGCCTTTTGGATGATTACAGATTACGTAGAGTTCGGGCCTATCCCCACTCTTAGATTTATTCGGAAGTAATACCGCTGGATTGACCTGCAGTTCTCAAAAACGTGCCACTTTGCAAGCGATAAAATCGTTCACTCGGCATAAAAAAAAGTTAGAGTAAAATAAAGACCAGCGATCTCTTGCTAGAATGTGTGTTGGCAATTACTTATGAAACATGAGAATGTAGAATTATTAGCACCAGCGGGATGTTTCCCGTCGTTGCAAGCAGCCATAGCAAATGGTGCTGATGCGGTATATTTTGGATTATCGCAACTCAATATGCGCGCTCGGGCGCGGCGGAGTTTTGATAAATCGGATTTAGGTGAAATTTGTTCGATATGCGCTTCGGCTGGCGTCCGCGCATTTTTGACGCTCAACACATTAATGTACGAACATGATCTGAAGTTGTGTAGATCTATGCTTGAAGAAGCAAAAGCGTGTGGGATCTCCGCCGTTATCGCAGCCGACATGGCAGTTGTCACGATGGCAAACGAACTTGCGATAGAAGTACATCTTTCAACACAACTTTCGATCTCAAATTCAGAGTCCATTAAATTTTACGCACCGCTTTGTGATCGAATCGTTCTTGCTCGCGAAGTAACACTGAACATGATCAAAACAATTTATGGAAAGATCGTCGAAGAAGAAATTCGGGGGCGTTCTGGGGACTTGATGGAAATTGAAGCATTCGCGCACGGCGCACTTTGCATTGCAGTCTCTGGCCGTTGCGGTATGTCATTGTATTCTTCCAACGCATCTGCAAATCGCGGTGCTTGTGAACAAAATTGTCGCAAGGAATACAAAGTGACAGATGTTGAATCTGGCAAAGAAATGATCGTGGACAACGACATGATTATGTCGCCAAACGACATTCTCACAATTGACTTCGTAGACCAAATGCTTGAGTCGGGTGTTCGTGTTTTTAAAATTGAAGGCCGAGGCAGAGCCCCTGAATATGTTGGCGCAGTAACCGGTGCATACAGAAAAGCTATTGATGCGGTGCAAGATGGCTCTTACAACGAAGCGCTCGTTGAACAACTTCGAGGGGAAGTTGAAAAGGTGTACAACCGTGGTTTTTCTTCTGGCTATTATCTCGGACAAAAGCAGGGGTGGTCAGGGGCGTACGGCAACAAAGCAACTCGCAAGAAAACTCGAGTTGGAACGATTGTGAATGTGTTTGCAAAAATCGGTGTCATGCAAATTGATTCGACAGAAGTCGATGTAGCCGTTGGCGATGAATATGTCATCGTTGGCAACACAACAGGCGCAGTCACTGGCACAGTTGAAGCATTGCGAATCGAAACGGATGGCAGCATGCAGGAAGTTGACAGTGCAACTCGCGGAAGTGTTATTACAATTGCATTTTCTGGTGGAGAGTGTCGTCGTGGCGATCAACTCTACAAAATGGATAAAATTGTGGAACTTGCAACGCTGTAAGCATGGCAACAAAATCTTCATCTCTTGTAGTCATTCGGCACAAAGCAACTGAGTGTGTAGGTTGTTGTTTGTGCGCAGAAACAATTCCACAATATTTTCAAATGAATGATGAAGGCATGTCGGTACTTGTTGATGCGAATAGTGAAGGCGTCTTTGATAAAAAAGACGCACTAGCGATGGATTCAACTGACATCGAAGTAGCAGTCGAAGGTTGCCCAGTTGATATCATTCGGTTGGATAAGACATGAAACAAACGGTGATACATGTTCGTCCTAAGAGGAAATTGAGTGACATACTTTTTTTGGGTATGTCATTAGTAGTGATTCTATCTGGAATCATTCTCCTGATGTACGGCTTGTATGATTTACCAGATGCAATTCCAATGCATTTCAATAACTATGGCAAATCAAACGGATGGAATTCAAAGTGGTTGGTTTTGATACTACCTGCAATAGGCTTTATTGTGATGTATGCCCTCGAATATATAAAACAGCATCCCTGGTTTGTAACAGGATGGCGCGTTATAACGAAAAAAAATTCTCAACATCAGTTCAGTCTCGTTGTTCGATTGATGAGTTATTTTGAGTTCATTTTTTCAATTCTATTTTTAGTGACTGCATACGACACGTTGGCAGTAGCAATCGGTGGCATGTCATTATTTAACGGGATGGGCTATGCGATGTTAGGTGCATGGGTAGTTATTCCTTGTGCTGTTGGATTCTTACTATCGATATTATTGTATTTTGTTGCATCACTGTTAGCACGAGATTAGCACTATGGAACTTACATGAAACAAACTCGACCGAAAATTCCTCCACCCCGAAAGTTGTTTGATCGCTTACTTGAAGCAATCGCAGTAAGTGCAATCATACTTGGTGTTATTCTTGTCCTTCGCAGCTGGAACAGTTTGCCACAAACAATTCCAACGCACTTTGACGCTTCAGGAAACGCAGATGGCTGGGGTCCAAAGTATATGATTTGGTTGCTGCCAGCCATAAGCGTGGTAATGGTTCCTGCGATGTTGTTTCTTCGCCGATTTCCATGGCTCTCGAACACGCCGGTAAAAATTACTGACGAAAACGCAGAACAACAATATACCCTTATCGTTCGTTTGTTAAGCGTGCTCGCTGGCGTCATTTCACTTCTCTTTCTAGCGCTGCTGTATGACACTATTGCAATTGCAGGCGGGGGTACTTCATTCCTTGGTTCGTGGTTTATGCCAGTATTTATAGTTCCGATTGTTGGCACGTTATTGTGGTATTTTGTTTCTGCAATGCGTGCTCGGTAATTCTGGTAAAATATGGGCTTATGAGTAGCAAACCAACCATTATCTATACACACACCGATGAAGCCCCAGCACTAGCGACATATTCGTTTTTGCCAGTCATCCGTGCATTTACAGCATTGTCAGGCATTGAAATTGAATTGAGAGACATCTCGTTGTCTGGGCGAATTCTCTCGCATTTTCCAGAATGTTTGAATGAAGATCAACGCGTAGATGACGCGCTTGCAGAACTTGGCGAACTTGTGCAGAAACCCGAAGCGAATATCATCAAACTTCCAAATATTAGTGCTTCGGTACCGCAACTAAAAGCAGCAATCATTGAATTGCAAGCGAAGGGTTTTGCGATTCCTGATTATCCAGAAGAGCCCTCAAGTGATGAGGAACGCGCAACGCAAGCAACCTATAACAAAGTTAAGGGAAGTGCGGTTAACCCCGTGCTCCGCGAAGGAAATTCCGATCGACGCGCACCCAAAGCAGTGAAGGAATATGCCCGCCAGAATCCACATCGTATGGGAACATGGTCCCCCGAAAGTCACACAAGAGTTTCATGCATGCAGGGTGGAGATTTTTATTCGAACGAACAATCAGTCACTATTGAGAATGCTTCGATTGTGCAAATTGTTCTTGAATCCCCCGGAAATTCTGTTGTGCTAAAACAGGGTCTGAAACTTCTTGCTGGTGAAATCGTCGATGGCACTTTTATGAGCAAGAAAGCGCTGGTTGCTTTTTTGGAAGAACAAATTGCTGCTGCAAAAGAGGGTGGGGTTCTGTTTTCGTTGCACTTAAAAGCGACGATGATGAAAATTTCTGATCCGATTATCTTCGGACACGCCGTTCGCGTGTTCTTTCAGGGGTTGTTTGAAAAATACGGTGAATTGTTCGATGAACTTGGTGTTGAGGTACGCAACGGTTTTGGTGATGTACTTGCGAAAATCGCATCGCTTCCAAAAGACAAGCGAACAGAAATCGAAAATGACATTCAAAACGGATTTGTTAGTTCCGGAGGAGTTGCGATGGTTGACTCTGACCGTGGAATTACAAACTTGCATGTTCCAAGCGATGTCATCATCGATGCATCGATGCCAGCAATGATTCGTACTTCGGGCCAAATGTGGAACGTGGAAGGTAATTTGCAAGATGCAAATTGTGTTATTCCAGACGCAACGTATGCAGGTGTGTATGACGCAATTATCACGTTTTGCAAAGAACACGGTGCGTTCGATCCAACTACCATGGGAAGCGTTTCCAATGTTGGGCTCATGGCACAAAAAGCAGAAGAGTATGGCTCGCATGATAAGACTTTTGAGATAGCACAAAGTGGAATTGTTAAAGTTATAGATGATTCTGGCGAAGTTCTAATGCAATTCGATGTCGAAGAGGGCGACATCTTCAGAATGTGCCAAACGAAAGATGCACCGATTCAAGATTGGGTAAAACTTGCTGTCAGCCGAGTACATGCAACAGGAACACCCGGAATATTCTGGCTTGACGAGAAACGTTCCCACGATGTCGAAATTATCAAAAAGATAGATCTGTATCTACAAAATCACGATACAAGTGGTTTAGAATTTCATACGATGCCCCCTAATGTTGCGTGCACCTATTCATGTGAACGTTGCAAGGAGGGCTTAGATACTGTTTCCATTACCGGTAATGTTTTGCGCGATTATTTGACGGACTTGTTTCCAATTCTTGAAGTCGGAACAAGTGCAAAGATGCTTTCGATTGTTCCGCTTATGAATGGTGGCGGATTGTTCGAAACTGGCGCTGGTGGCTCTGCTCCTAAACACGTACAACAATTTGAAAAAGAAAATCATTTGCGCTGGGACTCACTCGGCGAATTTTTAGCACTCGCCGCTTCCCTTGAGCATGTTTCAAATGTCTTTGATAACTCGCACGCAAAAATGCTTTCTGAAACACTCGATGATGCATCAACACAGTATCTTTTGAATAACAGGGCGCCATCGCGAAAGGTGAACGAGCCAGATAATCGCACAACGCATTATTACCTAGCTCTGTACTGGGCAAAAGGGCTCGCTACGCAAACACATGATGTAGAACTCGCCACACATTTTTCGGCTGTTGCGAAAGAACTTGAAGCTAATGAAGAAGCAATTACAAAAGCAATCATCGATTGCCAAGGCGTTCCAATGGACATCGGCGGGTATTACATGCCAAATGTAGAACTTGCAACAAATGCAATGCGGCCAAGCGAAACATTCAATGCAATCATAGATGGCATTTTTGCAACAGCTTGATTTCGTTTCCAAACTTACATATACAAATGGTTACGGTTTTTTTGCGGAGATGGCGTACATGCGTATGCCATTTTTTTTGAGTCGTGGCATTTCTTCATAAAAGGGGCAATCGATGTGTGTAACCTGTATCTCATCAAATCCAACTTCTTCTAATGAAGTTTTTAACACATCTCGGTGGTGGCAGAAGATTTCTACTTTATTCCCCTCAATGCCACCCCAATCATCAACAACATATCCATCAACTTGCTCGGAATCGCCATGACAAAGAAAAAGAGAACCGCCTGTTTGCAAGATATCTAAATAATTACCAAGTGCTTTTTTAACATTCTCTTTTGGCACATGACAAAAACATGCCATTCCAAAGATTCCATCAAAAGTGTTCGATTCAAATGATGGATCTTCTATGTCCATGCACTGAAAATCGACATTCGGATATGTTCGTCTTCCATATTCCAAGAACGATTCACACAAATCAATGGAAGTGACATTACATCCTGCTTCTTGTAATTTTGCTCCATCATGACCCGGTCCACAGCCAAGTTCAAGAACTCGTTTGCCCCGAAGTAAATCTAAAAACATAGTTCTGCACCGATCACGCATTTTTGGGTCATCTTGTTCACTTGCGTAATCTTCGGCAATTGATTCATAAGCGAGATATGGTTTATCGTTGGGTTGTGACATTCTCTGAACCTCCATGTAGTATCATATAACAATGGCAGCCGAACTAATTATTAGTTGTGAATGTGGTTTTGGAACAGGCACATGGGACGACGGCAACCCATATATTCTAGATCCAGACAAACTTCACCTGCCAAGATCAAAACAAAAAAAGTATGTATACCATCCAAGTTTAGAAGCGATGTGTGCAATTGGTAACGACGTACCGTATATTTGTTTGTCGTGTTGCCATGAGTTTACTGTAGATAATATGAAGCCCAGAACGAAATGCACGAAGTGTAAATCAGAAGACATTGTTGATATTTGTAAGTTGCGTGGCAGGATTTGTCCAAAGTGTAAAATCCATACACTTCGTGTATGTGGTGGCGCAATTTCTTAGAAAAAAAGGCAGAAAGGCTTAGTATGAATTTCACAAGACGAACATTTGTAAAAACTGCAGCAGCAATTCCATTTCTTACGTCGGCGAGTTACTCTCGTATTCTTGGATCAAATGAGCGATTACAAGTTGCCTTTATTGGGACTGGCGGCATGGGCACCGCGCATGCGAATGACCTTGCAAAGAGAGTCGATGATGAAAATGTTCTAATCACAAATGTATGCGATGTATATAAGCGAAGATTAATGAATGCCGCAAATGTTACTGGCGGAGCTCCAACTATGGAGTACAAAGAGATTCTTGATTCTCCTGATGTTGACGCAGTGGTGATTTCAACACCCGATCATTGGCACACAAAAATAGCAATCGAAGCGATGGAATCGGGTAAAGATGTCTATTGCGAAAAGCCACTGTCCCACACAATAGAGCAAGCACTTGCCTGTCGCGATGCAGTACATAGAACTGGAAGAATTTTGCAGGTTGGTCCCCAAGGCACAAGTAATCCAAAATATTGGGCAGCTCGAAAAGCAATCGAAGCGGATAAAATTGGCAAAGTAACTTGGTCACAAGGATCGTATTGTCGCAACAGTAGGGGAGGTCAATTTAATTGGCCAATTGATGATGATGCAGGACCAAATCAAGATAAAAATAATGAAGGGTATGTTTGGTGGGATAGATGGTTGGGCTGGGAGTGGAATTTGGCACCGAAGATAGATTGGAATGCCGATCACTTCTTTCGATTCCGAAAATATCTTGCATACAATGGTGGATTAGCAACCGATCTTCTTTATCACAGATTGGCACCGTTTCTACGCGCAATTGAGGGAGCAAATGGTGCGTATCCATCTCGAGTAGTGGCGTCTGGCGGAACATTCCTTGAAAAAGATGAAAGAGACATTCCAGACACATTTTTAATGGTTGCCGACTATCCAAAAGAACATTCAATTGTTCTTGCAAGTGTTATGACAAATAACGAAGGCCTGCCGACAATTATTCGTGGTCAACACGGCACAATGTTTGTTGATGAAGGCCCAAAACTTGTTGGACAAGACGCATGGGAAGAAGAGTTTAAAGCAAAGAACGATCAAAAGATGGAAGTGATTCTTGATTTGCCAACACGCCGTGATCACATGGGTAACTTTTTTGATGCAATTCGAAATGGCGATGAACTAGCATGTAACGTCGATCTTGGATGTTCAACAATGGTTGGAATTAAGATGGCCGTTGACGCTCTTCGTTACGATAAGGTGTTGCGGTGGGACAATGAATCTGAAAAAGTTATTTCTTTTAGCGATGATAAATCACCAAAAGAATTGTTAGCTTCAATGCCACTTCCTATGTTTGCTTGTTAATGCAACATCTGTGACAACTATCTTTACTCGATAGTTGATGACCAATTTACATCCTCTGCATTTTGTAGCCATTGAATTAGAGGTACTGGTAATAGATTGTGCTCTGCAAGTTCGCTTGATTTAACCCAAAGAAATGC
>JABHZL010000050.1 GCA_018656645.1 Phycisphaerae bacterium | reverse complement strand
GGGTATGGGTAATCTGCAGTACAGATTGGGTTTCCCCATTCGGAGATTCTAAGATCAGTGCTTGGTTACCAGCTCCCTTAGACTTATCGCAAGTTCCTACGTCCTTCATCGCCTCTCAACGCCAAGACATCCACCATATGCCCTTAACGACCTGGTCATGCCGACCCGACTTCGACAACACTAGTTTGCCAAAATCAAAATCAACGTGCCATGACTGAGTTTGCAAGGGTCTCAGTCAGTCCATGCAACAAGAGGATTCCTGCTGCAATTTTTTACTGGAAAAACCAGTAAAAGTGGATGGTCAAACGATTCATAACGAATATTTTCAGATCGCTCTCAAAAAAATTATTTTAATCAAAAAACATAATTAAAAAATTCGGTGAATGCAGTTCCCGCTCTTGTTAAGACAATTCAACCGGGGGGAAGAATTGTCCATCCTAATTAAATAGAAACAAGAATGGTTTATTGCATTTACTACTACTATCATGAACTTGTCAAAGAGCGTGTGGGCGCAAACCCACCTCGACGATTCGACGATGCGAAACGGCGAGCCGAGGACTGTACCCGAAATATTGCTAAGCTGTCAACTGCTACAAGGCGTATTTTCTTGGTTTTTTGTTCTCAAATGACGATTTTTTCATTGTTGACGCTAGTCGACCAAAGGTGTTTGAGCACCATCTACATCAAGTTTGAATCGTCGTAATATTGGCTATCCCGTTCCTGATCACGCAGGTCCATTAAACGGCTATTACTTGCCTGCTCCCAAGGGCTTACGATTTCAGTAACGCCAGTTCGCATATTCTGGAGAATGACCCAACTCGCTCGATGGTTTCTGAGATTCTTCTCTGTCGCATCAAGCCATGGAATCATATCAAGCACAAACCATTCTGTTTGGAACTCGCCGCCATCCTGAGCTGCAAGGAGCTGCCCAGC
The DNA here is from genome assembly GCA_018656645.1 of Phycisphaerae bacterium. GTDB lineage: Bacteria > Planctomycetota > Phycisphaerae > Phycisphaerales > SM1A02. The sequence goes on along the minus strand of JABHZL010000050.1, from coordinate 5,544 downwards.
AGCAACTTGGATCGCGTCCTTGTGCCAAAGTCCATCTGTAAAACGATAGACCTCAGCCATAATGCGACCAGAATCCAACACGTTTGAAGCAACAGAGCTACCAGTAGGTATCGCTCTAAGAACAAACCATTGCAAAGGAGGTTGTGCCTCAATTGGTTCAGACCACGCACTTGGAATTGAAACAAGTGCCACCGGATCTGCCAACTCTTGTTGTTCAGGATAGAGGCTTGGGTTCCTGCCAAAGAATGGATTGGCTACTTGAATTGATACCCTATATTTATAGATAGTGCCTGGGGTTACAGCTAAATCGTGCGCCCAAATCCAAATCTTTCCTCCAAAAGATTCAACCAAATCATCAGCTGCGGAATTGTCGATTGAACGCAGTTCACTTAATAAATCTTCTCGCTCCCTTGCAAGCAATGTTCGTTCTTCCATTGCGAGCATCAATTTCTTTGTGAGATTTTTAATGATCTCGGAATTACCACTATTTGGTGAGCCATCTGTACCCATCGGCCCCCCATCGGAGGAACCTGATCCACTACTTTGCGCAGCACGAATTGCTGCCTCTAATTCCTCAATCTCTCTTTCAAGTTTTGAGTATTTAGAAGTTATTTCTTCAATCTTTTTGCGAAGGCTTGCAATTGAACCCTCTTCTTCCGGTTCTTCCGATGATCCATCTTCACCCGTTGCATTTGATGGAGTCCATGACTCTGGATCATTCACTTGATCTGGAGAAAAATCCTTCACATTATAAAAAGGTGGCCGGATAACTTGACTTTGGCTCCCTGTGCGAAGCTGGTCAACAATATCGTCCCTTAAGTTTGTGTTAATTTGCTCTTCTTCGAGTTGTGGTCTAAATGTAGTTCGCCCCGGCATTACTTTGATAAGTTCGGGTTCGGCCCACCCCTCTTCTTGAAGGGTAACCCTCTCAAGTCGCAAATCAAAAACATCCACTTTGCCATCAAACCATTGCTCAGGAATTGATGCAGCAGCGTCATTCATCTTGCGGAATTCTTCCAAGACACCATCCATATCAAATTCTGCCGCGACTTGTATCCATGTAGCGTCGTGTGGCGGCCCAACAAAAAGCGTATCGAGTTCTGGCACTTCGCTTAATTCTGCTTCCGCAACAGTTGCAAACCACTGATGTGTTCTGATTCGTTCAGGAGCTGGGACTGTTGGTTGCACATACGTGCGTAGTTCAGAAACCAAATCTTGATTAACAGCAAAACCCGCTGTCAAATCAACTCTTGGGAAAACAACTCTCTGGTCCGGTGAAAGAGAAGCTACCAATCCTTGCTCAAAAGAAGAGAGCAACTCTTTTGGTGCAGTGATTTCAATTGGTGAGGGAGCAGAATCGTGAAGTTTAGGGCTCAAGTTCCGGCTACTAGCTATCAACTCTTCATCGACGTTTTCAGTCGTGATGGTTTTACCACTTTTCACTACACTTGCCTTACTTGTGTATGTAGTCCATGCAAAATACCCGAAGACAAGAATTGCAATTACAAGCACAATGTACTCTATGTATTGTTCCCAAACATTAATACCTTTGGTCTTCATGCGATCATTTTCCGTCCAGCCAATTTCTGGCAAGCATTTTTATTCCTGTTCATATTCCTAACGCCGTTTTTACTGATTTTGGCATCAACTCTGCAGTCCAAGCCCTAAGCCATACTGTTTCTAAAACAACAGTAAGTTCTGATACGGGTTCAGCTCCGTAATCAAATCCCTCTTCTAAAGAAGTAAATTTATTTACAGGCTGAAGATCAATGTCTATGACCGTTGCGAAGTTATGTTGCGCAAATGTATCTAGAATTGTTGGTATGCGAACTGTGCTAACAACCATTCGCAGCCTCACTTGAAGGACGTCAAACAGTGTTGAGTCTTCACGTTTCGTAAATGATTTAACCTCACCGTTATCGTTCCGAGAAGAACTCTTCTTCCCTTTGTCACGCTTTGGTTTATCAGGGTTTTTTTTAGGAGGATTTTTTGATGTATCTCCACCCAAACCCATAGCACCACCTCCACGCTTTGGGCCTGAAGGTCGTTCGTTTACCTCAGGGATAGGATCAGATCTCTCTGGTTTATTTTTTCCATCTATAGAAGGAAGACCAAAAACTTGGACAAGGGTGATGCGTTTCACAGGAGAAGTCAACTCTGTTTGTTCACCATTCATTTTTGCAACAGCAGTGAGCGCATCTGCGACAGCCCAATACCTCCATTGCCATGTAAAAAGCGTCCCCATGTTTGGTCTATTTTTCTCTTCAAATTCTGGAATATCTAACGTTTCTTCATCTAAGTAGACACCCAATTCTTGAGCACGACCTCGAAGCATACTCATCCTTTTATCAGTCATAGAGATTTCAAGTTGGCTATTTTGCTCTTGAGTCAGCTGTGCTTTTTCTGGATCTTTACTTAATTTATTTTCAATAAAACGAACACGGGATTCTTCCAACTCTTGAACAAGTGTGTCTAATTTCAGGGGCGAACCAGCACGAAGATTTGAGAGTAATGAGCGATAATTTTCCTGTAATTGTAAATAAAACTGCTGCGGAAGTGTTTCTAATTGAGAGCGCGTCACGTCCTCATTAAATAAATCTGGGAACAAAGTTGTGTAATCTTTTTGGTTATGTTGCTTTGCCTGCTCAACAACTTTTTGTGCATCATCACGTAATAAATTTGCAACTTCTCGGTACGCATCAACTAATTCTCGATTAATCACTACCTGCTTTGCTGAACCACCGCTAAGAGGCGTCACTTTCGATTTTAAAAGTGCGTCAATTTCAGAAAATGCTTTTGTTCTTTTGTTCAATGATTGCTGAACTTCTTCAGACCAAGATGCAGCGAACATTGGCAAGCCGACACCTGCACCAATGCAAGCGATGATGAGAACAACAAGAATAATGTTCCCTTTCATCCAAGCGAGAATCTGCTGAGGATCAAGTTCTAATTTCTTTTTACTCACGATTTTCCTGCCTTATCTTCTTTTAGCAACGCAGTTTCCTCGGGGCGAGGCTGTGGAACGAGTTCAACTTCAAACGTGATTGTCGCTTTGTACCACAGTGAATCTGCTGGATGCAATTTGTCTTCTGGATATTCTGGCAAAGGAGCACTAGATGCCAAGGTAGATTCAGTCACTGGTACGGAATCGAACACTTTTTCTTTTGGTTTACTAGGCTTCTTAGGTGGTTTTCGAGAACTTCCAGAGCCTCGACCACGATCAGATCCGCCGCTCGGGCTCGGACCGGAACCGCCACCACCACCCATCTTTGTACCACCTCCATCATTGCCACCAGCACCGCTGTTTCCACTGCCACTATTTTCATCAGAACTATCGTTTTTAGTATCATCTTCTTCGAGATGTGGGTCGACGGTAATCGTTTCCATATCTTCAGGATTACAACTCACTGTTGTGCCAATAATTTTGTAGGGAACCATCACTCGGTCGCCAGTAGGATCAGCATGTTCTTTCAGCCAAGCTGCTACATGTTCTGTTAAAAAATTAATTGGATTCGCATGATTCAATTCCACGTCCATTCGTACTGCAATCCGAGGGACACCGGATTCACTTGCTACAAGTTGACCCACTAAATTTTTCAATTGAACAAGAGGTCGATCTTCAGGAGCAGGAAAAGCTTGTAGAAAATCCTCAAGAGTCATGACTCTATCATCGGGTCCTGCTGCTGCAAGTGAATCTGCTGCATCGTGCACAATGTATGGCCACACGTCGCGATAATCTAACAGAGCGAGAAGCCCCGCTGCCTCAGAGCCTAACTTCCCCTCCTGCTCTGCGTTTTTATAATCTTTTACGTACCCCTCACCCTTTCTTATTAAGTTGGTCACTTGCGTCGGAGTGCCACCACTTCCAAGGGCTTGGCTATCCAAAAATGGACCGACAAGAGTGATTGCACTCCCGAGAATAATAATACTCGCCGCAGCAACAAACCACTTTGTTTTTTGATGCCACATCTGTTCTCGCAGAATGTTTGTAGGCACTAGATTCACATCAATTTGTGCGAGGCCAATCCCTTGCAAGGCTAAACCATACGCTGTTGACATATTCACACAATTTTCTGCAAATGCTGATGCTTCGCGACCCTTTATGTCAATTCGTTTAAATTCATCTAACCTTGCAACATTTACTTGTAATTGTTGTCCTATAAATTTACGCAAACCTGGAATTCTAAACGTTGAGCCTACTCCAACGATGTCGTTTAACTCAACACCACCCGATGCATAACTCAAAGATCTCTGCAATTCTTGTAACAAGTCAGCAAAGACAGGACGCATCGCTTGCATGATTTGTTTTGCATATTTACTACTTGCAGCTTCAAGCTTTAGCCGTTCCGCTTTCGCGTAACTAATCTTGAATGCTTCAGCAATTGCCTCAGTAAAATGCGTTCCGCCCAACGGGAATGTTCTAATCCAACACCGTTTTCCTGAGGCAATAATAACATCAGTTGCTTGTGTACCAATATCAACGATAACAAGCTGCGTATCATCACTTTCCAATTCGAAGTCATAATGCATTGCATTAAAAACTGCGGCTGGACTCAACGTTAATGCTTCTGGGCTTAACCCAACTACATCGTAAACATCTAATCTTTCATTTACTCTTTCACGAGTAATTGCAAAAATACCTACTTCAACTTCTGGGTTTCCTTCTTCGTGAAACGCAGCGTAATCCCATTCAACTTCTTCAATTGGAAATGGTATTTGTTGCACTGCCTCAAACTTCACAATGTCAGGAACCGCTTTAGGTTCTACAGGAGGCAATTTTGCAAAGCGTGCAAACGCTGAATGCCCTGGAACGGATATAACGAGATGTTCGCCTTCTAGATTTTTTTTGCTGATCAATTGACCAAGACTCAAGCGAGTCACCTCGGCTGCATCTGTATCAGGTGATGACAAAACTCGTTGGTGTTGTACTACCTCGTAATCAGTGACACGAGCAGTACTGCCATCACGCTCAAGGCGAATCGCCTTGATTGCATATTGACCTATTTCAATGCCCCAAGCTGCTGAGGGGTGCGCCATAATTCAGTCGTCCTGTTCTATCTGCTACCACCAGCGGCAACAGGGTGGCGATGATACACGATGAAGGTGCCAATATGGTCGTTTAAACACCACCAAGTAAATGGTATACACCATCTGAGAAAAGTCTTTCAAATGGAGTTTTTTTATCATGAAGGGCATGGACCCTTGTTGATAGAATGCAGCAATGAGCGAAGATAAAATCAACCCAGAATTGCAGGCAGAGATCGAAGCAGCCCTTGGTGGTGCATCACTTGAAGACCTGCTTGAGGAGAACCCTGAGCGACGCAAGAGAGGTGAGGCGAGAACCATTAAAACGGGGGTTGTAGCCGCAATCCACGGACCAAATGTACTTGTAGAATTTGGACCAAGAATGCAAGGTTCTTGCCCAAAATTGCAGTTTGAGACACTTCCTAACATAGGTGACTCTCTCGATTTTGTCGTTGAACGGAGAGATAAAGACGGCATGCTCGTGCTTTCTAGACAAGGTGCAATCCAGAAAGCGACTTG
>JABHZL010000069.1 GCA_018656645.1 Phycisphaerae bacterium | reverse complement strand
TGACCCGCGATCAACTTGACCACGGGTCAAGTTGATCGCGGGTCAAAAATTATTTATAGGTACAATAAGGAGATGAAGCAAACGATTGAACAAGTGGACGTCGCAGGAAAACGGGTGTTGATGCGTGTGGATTTCAATGTGCCTCTAAATAATGGAGTAATTACTGACGATCGGAGGATTCAGACTGCGCTGCCTAGCATCAGGAGTGTGATTGATCGTGGGGGTAAGTTGACATTGATGAGTCACCTGGGTCGCCCAAAAGGAGAAGGTGAAGAACCGCAGTACAGTTTGAAACCAGTTGCTCTCCGCCTTGCTGAATTATTAGATCGACCGGTACATTTTGGTGACGATGATCAAAATGCTGACATTGTTTTATTGGAAAATGTACGTTTTGATGCTGGGGAAAAAACTGGCTCGAGAATGTTCTCAGAAAAACTAGCATCGCTTGGAGATATCTATTGCAATGACGCGTTTGGCACAGCCCATCGAAATCACGCGTCAATGATGGGCGTTCCTGCAGCTATGGAAGGGAAGCCACGTGTTGCAGGGTTACTTCTGGCAAGCGAACTTCAATATTTAGACGATGCAATAAGGCACGCAGAAAAACCATTTGTTGCAGTGCTAGGTGGAGCAAAAGTTTCTGACAAGATGAATGCAATCAATCACTTGCTAGGAAAAGTTGACACTATTCTTATTGGCGGCGCGATGGCGTATACATTTCTTGTAGCGAACGGGGAAGGGGTTGGTAAAAGTTTGGTTGAACATGATCGAATACAAGAAGCAAAAGATATGCTCGATGCAGCTGCAGCAAGTCCAACCGATTTGCTTTTGCCACACGATCACGTTTGCGCTCAACAAATAGTACATGGCACTCCAGTTCAGGTTGCAACCGAACCGATTCCAGAAGGGTGGATGGGGCTAGACATAGGTCCCGAAACCCAAGCAACCTACTCGCACAAATTACTGCACGCCAAAACAATCGTCTGGAATGGCCCGATGGGGGTATTTGAAACAGAACCATTTGACGTTGGAACCCGCCAAATTGCAGAAGCAATTGCAAAAGCAACTGAAAAAGGTGCTGTTTCTATCGTGGGTGGAGGCGACTCTGCAGCAGCAATATCTGCCTTCGGTTTAGAGTCCCAAATAACCCATATTTCCACAGGAGGTGGGGCGAGTTTACAAATGCTTGAAGGGCGGTCATTTGAGAGTGTTGGAATGCTCGATAATGCTCTATGATTGTCTTCCATAAGGCAGTAGCCAAAGGAGTATCCATGCGTTTATCTAGAATTATCATTTTTGTTTGTGTAGCACTATTTAGCATCCCAGCAATTGCGCACGCGCAGCGTTCGAAATTGGGAGTCGGTTCAACTGCTCCTGGGTGTGATATTGCTCAGTGGGTGAAGGGTGAGTTCAACCAAGCCGAAGCCGAAGTGTATATAGTGGAATTTTGGGCAACATGGTGCCCCCCTTGCCGCAAGTCAATTCCTCATCTTTCAGAGTTACAAGAAGAATATGGTTCAAGTGGGCTCGTGATTGTTGGTGTTACCGATGAGGATGCAGAAGTAGTCGAACCGTTTGTCGAGCGGATGGGATCCAAAATGGATTACATCGTTGCAATTGACAATCGAAGCAAGACAAGCAGAGCGTGGATGCAAGCATCGGGGCAAAAGGGAATTCCTACAGCATTTATTGTTGACCGATCTAAAACAATTCAGTTTATTGGGCATCCACTATCACCAGAGTTTAAATCAACTCTCGATCAGGTTATGTCGGGACGATACAACAAAGAAAAACAAACAACAGCAGCACCGATCATTGCAGCTGCAAGAAGAAATGCTGCTGGACAAAGTTGGGAAGCAGCAAAAAAATCATACAGTGAAGCAATTGCAATAGACAAAATGGTTTTCGCAGAGTTGTATATTGAACAATTTAAAATGTTGTTACTTAAAAAGCGGGATATTGATGCGGCGTATGCTTTTGCAATGAAAATCATTGCTACTCGCGGTGAGGAAGATCCAGAACTACTCACATGGCTCGCTGAAGCAATTGCTTCTGACCCAGAATTGCAACCGAATCAGCGAAGAATGCCCATCGCAATTCAGGCGGCGGAAACTGCACTTAAAAACGCAAAGCAAAAAAATGATCCAAAGTATCTTGCAGCGATAGCGAAAATCAAATTTCATAATGGCGACCTAGATGACGCTATTGAATATCAACGCCAAGCATACTTTTCTGCAAATGAAAAGAAGAAGGATGACTATAAGCGTGATCTTGATGGGTATCGACGACACGCTGGTGTAGTTCAATGAAATGTGCGACCGCTGAAATGAGTCTCATCACATCCCCTCCATCGCTGCCCCTTGTTGCCCCGTCTATTTTATCTGCTGACTTTGCAAACCTTGGAAACGAATGCAAAGCGGTGATCGATGGTGGTGCAGATCTTCTTCACCTTGATGTCATGGACGGACATTTTGTACCGAACTTAACAATGGGTGGTGCGCTTTGTGCTTCGTTGCGAAAGGCGTTGCCCTCAACGTACCTCGATGTACATTTGATGGTAGATAATCCAATGGCATTCATTGACAGTTTTGCACATGCAGGTGCAAATCTTTTTACAGGTCACATTGAATCGAATGACAATCCAATCGAAATGGCAAATGCCATCCACGATGCGGGTATGGATGCTGGTTTGGCGATCAATCCACCAACAGATGTGGAAGCAATTCTTCCATATATCGAAGCATTTGATCTTATTTTGATCATGAGCGTGAACCCAGGCTTCTCTGGGCAGTCTTTTATCCCAGAAGTGCTAGAAAAAGTGACAATCGTTTCTGAACGACTCCGTCCCTCGCAACGTTTACAAATGGACGGCGGTATTGCACCAGCAACGGTACATTCTGCAAAGGAAGCAGGCTGTGATGTGCTTGTTGCCGCTTCGGCGATCTTCGGCACTGACGATTATGCTTCCGCAATTGAGGGACTACGTACCGCATAACCGATACGGGTAGTGGCATGGACAAAAACTCTGTGACAAAACAACAACAAACAACCCAATGGGCTGACGAAGCATCATCGCCAGCAAAGAAGCGGGGTATTCCGGAAGGTCTCTGGATGCGATGCACATCGTGTGCTGCAATTCTTTTTCGGCGTTCAGTAGAAAATAACCTTTGGGTTTGTCCTGAATGTCAACATCATTTTCGTTTGAGTGGCTCTCAACGGATCGAACAACTTGTCGATGCTGGTACGTTTGAACCCCATGATGAAAATCTTGCACCTGCTGACCCATTGCAATTTGTAGATTTGAAAAAATACCCAGATAGACTTGAAGCAGCCCAGAAGAAAACCGGTTTTAACGATGCTATGCAAACAGGTCAAGCATTTATCAAAGGTAGGAAAGTGATGATCGGCGCGATGGACTTCACGTTCCTCGGCGGATCCATGGGCAGTGTTGTTGGCGAAAAAATTAGACGCATCATTGAAGCTGCCGCAGATCAGGATTTGCCACTCATCATTGTTTCAGCATCAGGCGGCGCTCGAATGATGGAATCTGGTTTATCTTTGATGCAGATGGCAAAAACATCCGCTGCACTTGCTCGCTTCGATGACATGGGAGGGCTATTTATTAGCGTTCTCTCTGATCCAACAACTGGTGGTGTGACTGCTAGTTTTGCGATGCTTGGCGATGTTATTCTCGCAGAGCCAAACGCACTCATTGGTTTTGCAGGTCCCCGTGTAATTGAACAAACAATCAAACAAGCATTGCCTGATGGGTTTCAACGAGCAGAGTTTTTGCAATCGTGTGGTTTTGTTGATTGCGTAGTTGCTCGCAAAGATTTGCGTAGTGAAATCTCGAGCATCATTGATTACGCTGGAAAGTAATACATGAAGTTTCAAACGCTTGTGGGACTAGCGTTCTTTTCGGCGCTTGGTACTTTATTTTCAACAGCGCCATTTGGATTTTCATTTGCGATGATCGCTTCGATTGCATCGTTGGTGTATATCGCATCGCACACTACATGTAAAAATGAAACATGGATTATCCTTGCATTCCAGGTGCCGCTTTGGCTTTGGCTTGAACATTGGGTCATCGATGTATCTGTTGCTGGTTGGATTGGGCTGAGTTTGTACATGTCGATCTGGGCTCCGTTGTTTGTCGTACTTTTGCGTAGAGTTATCACAACACCTCGTTTGTCACGTATATCGATCGTGCTTACAACTCCAATAATCTGGGTCGGCCTTGAATGTTTGCGTGGGATTGTGATTTTCGACGGCTACCCGTGGTTTCTTGCAGGTACGGGGCTCGTTGATACGGTTCAAGCACAGATTGCAGATATTGGAAGTGTCTGGTTTGTTAGTTTCATGGCAGTTTCATGGAGCGCCACTTTGGCAAATTTCCGTAAGCTTACGAAACATACAATCTGGATCATGTTTGGAACGATTGCCATTTCTTCTTTGTACGGCAGTTACGTCAAGAAGGAACCCGTTTCGACCAGTCTGCCGATGGCGCTAATTCAAACCAATGTGCCTCAGTCCAACAAAATCGGGTGGTCCAAAGAGCAACAAATTGCAGATGTTGCTGCTGCAATAGAACTAACTTTTCAAGCAGTAGGGGAGAAAACAAAGTTAGATCAATCCCCACGTCTCATTGTGTGGCCTGAAACCATGTTGCCCGGTTCGGGCTTTGAACTTCTAGGAAAGGATTTTGCTCCCTACACTGCAAGCGCTGAGTTGATGTGGGGTTTTCCCCAACAAATTCGTGAACTTGCTAGCGAAATAGATCTTCCATTACTTGTTGGATCACATACTTGGCTTGGTGTGAACATTGAGGATAAAGATCAAGAATGGATTCGAATCGTTTCAGAAAAAGAATATAACTCTGCTGTACTTGTGCAACCCGATGGAAATACAACGCGGTATGACAAATCTTTTCTTACACCGTTTGGGGAGAGAATTCCTTATGTTAGTTTGTGGCCCGCATTAGAACAACTTGTTCGAGATTCGGTTGGTGCGGCAATGCTTTTTTCTTTGGACGCTGGTGATTATCAAAGTAACTTGGTCGTAGATGATGTCCGAATTGCAACTCCTATTTGCTTTGAAGACACAGTGCCATCAGTCGTAAAACGATTAGTTTGGAAGAACAATCAGAGGCAGGCTGACGTACTGATCAACATCAGTAATGATGGTTGGTTTGGAAAGATGAATGTTGCTAGATTACAGCACGTGAGAGAAGCAAGAATGAGATGTATCGAAAACAGGACTCCGATGGTACGGGTTGCCAATACTGGGCAGAGTTGCCTGATTAACTCCCTTGGAGAAGTGGAATCGATCGCTATGAGCGATGGTAAACCAGCTTTGCAAGCAAAAGCAACTCTTCTTGTAGCCCCAGTTGTTGGTTGGAAACGCCCATGGAGCCTATATATTGGCGATTTGGTTGCGTGGCTATCACTGATTGGCGGTATCCTGCTCGTTGGTTCCACTTTTAATGTTCGGAGTATTCGTGATGACACATAAAAACATGTATGGAATGGTAATTGGAACATTTTTGGTACTTTTTGGCTGTGGACCTGATCCCGTAACACGGGCGAGTGAAGAACCATGGAGCACGAAGCAAAATTCAGTTCGTAGTTTGAACGATGATGGGTTGCCACCTACGAGACCGCAGGGTGCTCTGGCAGTGAATGGAGATACAGTTCATGCGAGTGCGATGAACATCCTTATGGAAGCGGTGGATTCAAACGATCCCTTTATTCGAGCAAATGCAATCGAGTCTATGAAGTACGCACCAAGGGACGACCTTTCATACGCGGTTCGCATTGGACTTGGAGATGAAAATCGCGGTGTTCGTTTTGTTTCAGCAATGTTGATTGGTGATTTAAAACTTTGTGAAGATACGGTGTTGTTAGAACCACTCATGCTTGATCAATCAGAATCTGTGCAGGCTGCTGCGTTGTATTCAATGTATCGATGCGGATCAGAAGTAAATTTGAATCCACTTGCAGAAATGCTCAATAGTGGCGACTCAGAACTTCGCGGGAACGCCGCGCTTGTTCTCGGCAGAATGGGTAACTCTTCTGCTATAGATTTGATTCATGCTGCATCGCATGATGTGATGGACGGTATTCTTCCAATTCGTAGAAGACTCATTAACTTGCAGTTATCCGAAGCCCTTGTCTTGCTTGGAGAGAAAGATGAACTTCAAGTGATCCGCGCAGCAGTATTTAGTTCTGCATCAGAAGCGGAAGTGACAGCACTCGCATGTCAAATTCTAGGAAGGCTACATGACGTCACTGTCTTGCCAACATTAGAAAGTCTTGCATCTGATACGACGAACAGGCAACCCGATGAGGTCCAGCTAGTCGCAGCTACAGCAGTTGCGGAAATAGCGCCTTCTCGAATGCCAACTTCACTGGTCTTGGGTTACACATCGAGCCAAGAACCACACCTCAGAGCTCAATGTGCCGTTGCTCTAGGGGCACAGGGCAACCAGCTCAATCTAGGTCCACTCGCCCTTCTATTAAAGGATCGGGATCCTCTAGTCCAAATTGCCGCCGCAGGGGCCATCCTACGTATCGATAACGCAGATTCAGTGGCCGAAGTGCATTGACACCGCTGCCACTAGTGGGTACAAATGACGTCTCATTTCTCCCCCTTGGTGGGGCTCGGCACTAGGAAGGCTTTGACAGCTGTTTGTTAACCTCTAATGCCGAGAATTTCATTTACTCAAGAGGCTTTCTTGTGCATATTCTGACAAAAATCTTCATCGTTCTCGTCACACTCTTAGCAGTGGCAATTGTGCCACTCGTCGCAACATTCGTCGTCAATGAAGACACGTATAAAGTTCGATGGGAGAATTCGCAAGCTGACCTTTTTGTTGCAAATACCTGGGCAGCTGATGCCGAAAAGGCACTCGTTTCCGAACGTGCACTTCTTCAACAAGAACTTGACGCCCGTTCAGCAACAATTGCTGGATTGACAACAGAACTTTCAAGCACAAGGACTGCATTGGATACATTGCATGCAGATCGAGGTCAACTCCAAGCATCTTTGGCTCAACGCGACGCAAACATGCAATCGCTTACTTCTGCATCAGATGTGAACAGTCGAATTAAAGAACGATTTGTTGATGAAAATTATGAATTGCGAAATCGTGTTCTTCAAGTTGTTCGTTCGTTGCAAGAGATTGAAGATAAGTTGGAAGAATCTCGTCAAGATTTTGAAGTTGCTGAAGCTGCAAAGCGAAAGGCACAAGAAGATCGTCGACGGTTTGAGATTGAACTTGCATCTATCCAAGAAATGGTTGACGCATACATTGCTCGTTTTGGTGAGCTTGAAACAGTTGCTGTTGCATCAAGTGGTATTGCTCCAGATCGAACATTGACTGCTACCGTTCTTGCCGTTTCAAGAAACGACAACGAAGTTCTTGCAGAAATAAATGTAGGTTCCCGTGACGGTGTAAAAGAAGGTTGGATTATGGCTGTTGGTGATGGAAGTTCCTTCTTTGGTCGCCTCCAAATTGCTGAAGTTGACATAAACCGCTCTATTGGTCGAATCTCTCTTGAGAGTTCTGATCGTGGTTTGGTGGCTCCAGGATCCAAAGTATTCGCTACAAAAGGACGGAATTAATCTATGGTAGCCTCAGATTTAACCTCCTCAACAAGAACAGCGACGCCAGATGTCTTTACAGGACTTCTACTTGTGGCGATGATCCTCCTTGGGCTTGCTTGTGCGGCGATGTACTTCACCAATTCAGATCATTCTTCTACAGATACGACTGAGGGTGGTCCAATCGCTATTGTTGAAGGGCAATAGAGATCTCGGCAGGCTCCCGACGATTAGAAATTGGCGTATGATTCAATACATGAGGTTTGTGAGACCTCTCGGTTTTTATCTTTATGGATGAGGAGTACTGAAGGTGTTTGATAAGTTACTCAGCTGGTTCAGCGTAGATATGGGAATTGACCTCGGGACTTGTAATACCCTTGTGTGCGTACGTGGCGAAGGGATCGCCTTGGATGAACCTTCTGTTGTTGCTGTAAAGCGTGGCACGAATAGGGTTCTCAATAATGGCAACGCTGTTGGTGTGAGTGCAAAAGAAATGCTTGGCAAAACGCCAGGTTCAATTACCGCCATTCGTCCATTGAAAGATGGTGTGATTAGCGATTTTGAAATAACTGAAGCAATGCTGAGTTACTTCATTCGGAAAGTCAGTGGTAATGCTCGCGTGATTGGTCCCCGCGTTGTTATAGCAGTTCCTTCTGGAATTACTGCGGTAGAGAAACGCGCAGTGCTTGACTCTGCAGAGCGTGCAGGTGCTCGGCGGGTGTATCTCGTCGAAGAACCAATGGCTGCAGGCATCGGTGCTGGCATGCCCATCGTTGAACCAACGGCTTCTATGGTTGTGGATATTGGAGGCGGAACAACAGAAGTAGCCATTATGTCATTAGGTGATATTGCAACTTGCGAATCAGTTCGCGTAGCAGGGGATGATCTTGACGAAGCAATTATT
>JABHZL010000051.1 GCA_018656645.1 Phycisphaerae bacterium | reverse complement strand
TATTCCCAGACAAGCCAATTTCAAAGAAACCACTTGAAACACGCATGGGTAAAGGTAAAGCAGACACAGATTACTGGGCAGCACGAGTGAAGCCCGGCACTATTTTGTTTGAAATAAGTGGTGTTCCAGAAGATATGGCCAAGACAGCGATGGCACGGATTGCACAAAAGATGCCAGTCCGATGTCGTTTCGTTGGTCGGAGGCTAACAGTCTAGTTTTACTAGCAAGGATAGAGCAATGAAAGCAAAAGCAGTTCACAAATTAAGCGATGAAGAATTGACGATCGAAGTAGATACACTTCGAAAACGAATGTTCGAATTAAAAAACCAAAGTGTTACTGAAAAAATTCAAGACACTTCACAGTATGGAAAGATTCGCAAGGATATTGCTCGTCTTTTGACAGAACAATCAGTGCGTTTAGATAGCACGCAAGGTAAGGCATCCTAACTATGAGTCATCTCAAAGATATTCAAATTTCAGATACCGCACCACGTAAAGTGGGTGTGATCACCTCCGATGCACGAGATAAGAGTTGCAAAGTGCAAATACAATTCTCTGTGAAGCATCCGAAGTATGGTAAATACATTCGTCGCCGAACAGTAATCCAGGCACACGATGAACAAAACGTTGCAAAACTTGGCGATCGAGTAGAAATTGCTGAATGCCGACCACTATCAAAAACAAAATCGTGGGTTCTCACGAAAGTAATTGAGGCCGCTGTTGTGTAACTCGACTTTGTCGATGCACTAAGAGGAACAGATCCAATGATCCAAAAAGAATCAAGACTAGAAGTAGCCGACAATAGCGGCGCCAAAGAAGTACTCGTGATCGGTGTACTCGGTGGTTCGACTGCTCGTGGTAAATACACACGTCGCACAGCTGGAATTGGCGATCGAGTTGTTTGTGCTGTAAAGAAGGCCCTTCCAAACTCACAAGTCAAGACAGGTGACAAAATTCGAGCAGTCATCGTAAGAACGAAGTATCCAACACGCCGAAGTGATGGTTCTTATGTTCGTTTCGATTCAAATGCTTGTGTGCTTTTGAATGAAGATTTAAACCCAACGGGTACACGCATCTTTGGTGCGGTTGCTCGTGAATTACGTGAACGAAACTATATGAAAATTGTTTCGCTTGCATCGGAGGTTGTGTAATGCCAGTACATGTACGAACAGGTGACACTGTGATGGTGACCGCAGGCAATGACAAAGGTGCCGTAGGTGAAATTCTCTCAGTGCTAACAAAGAAAGATCGTGTTGTTGTAAAGGGTGTGAATATTCGTACTCGAAACATTAAACCAACGCAGCAAAATCCAAAGGGTGGAACGATCAAAAAAGAAATGTCTATTCACATGAGTAATGTGAGTCCTGTCGTTGAAGGCAAACCTGCACGGGTTCGCTTTGAAACACAAAAGGATGGCGCCAAGGTTCGCGTTGGTGTGATCGTTGACGACAAGGGAAAGAAGACAGAGAAGGTGCTTGGCGAAGTGCACAGTGCAGATGCAAGGCCAACAGGAAAGTAAACCATGTCTACGACAACAACAGAAAAACCAAGATTAAAAACTCGCTTTGATGAAGAAGTGCAGGCTAAGGTGTTGAAGGAATTTGGCCTTGGCAATACGCACGAATCACCAAAACTTGCAAAGATGGTTATCAATTGCGGGATTGGTCGATTCTTGGATAATCAAAAACTAAAACCAGAGATTCGTGACACAGTGGTCTCCACGTTAACAACAATCAGTGGTCAAAAACCAGTGATGTTGTTTGCGAAAAAATCAGTTGCGAACTTCCATGTACGAGAAGGTGCACCTTCTGGATTTATGGTGACACTTCGAGGCGATCGTATGTGGCACTTCCTTGATCGCCTTTTGAACTTGGCAATTCCAAGAATCAAGGACTTCCGCGGTTTGAAAGACACTTCATTTGATAAGGCTGGTAACTATTCAATGGGCCTTACTGAACAAGCAGTGTGGCCGGAAATCAATATGGCTGAAGTGAACTTCACCCATGGAATGAACATCAATTTCACTTTTGAAAACTCAACCCCAGAGCAAAGCCGATTCGTTTTGGCTGAACTAGGAATGCCCTTCGTTAAGAAGGATGAGGAGTAAGAATATTATGGCTAGTAAACGAGTATTTGCCAGAATGAAACGAGAACCAAAATTCTCGACACGTAAGAAGAATTATTGCCAAATATCAGGTCGTTCACGCGGCGTGTATCGCAAATTTGGTGTGAGCCGAATTGTTCTTCGCCAGTTGGCTTTGGAAGGCAAGATCCCCGGAATGCGTAAGGCAAGCTGGTAGTCATTAGGAAAGCAATCCCACGGAAAACCCGTGAATTGGAGAGTAAATAAATGTCTCAACAAGACTTAACATCTGACATGCTTACAAGAATTCGAAACGCAGTGAGAAATCACACCGAAAACGTATCGTGTCCAAATAACGAACTGAACCGCGGTGTTGCGCAAGTGCTCACTGATGAAGGTTTTATTGAAGGTTTTGATGTTGTCGACGATGGTCGGCAAGGTCGCCTTGATGTACATTTGCGGTATGGCGAACGTGGCGAATCAGTGATTAATTCAATCACTCGAGAGTCAAAGCCAGCTAGGCGTATCTATATGAAAGTTGATGAACTTCCACGGCCACTTGGTGGTCTTGGAATCGTCATTGTCTCAACAAGTAGTGGTGTGATGAGTGATCGTCTTTGCCGCGAAAAGAAGGTTGGCGGCGAAGTCGTTGCCACAGTGGCGTAAGCGAGAAGAGGACAAACAATGTCACGAATTGGAAAACAACCCATTGCAGTACCTACAGGCGTCGAAGTAAAACTCGATGCAACTGGTCGCAACATTGATATTAAAGGTGCACAAGGCAACCTTACATTTCATTGGCGCCCAGAAATTGAAGTAACACACTGCGAAGATGATAAACAGATCTGTTGTGTGATCGCAAATGGTGCTGATGACAACCGTCAAAACAGTGCATTTTGGGGAACAACGCGAGCTCGAATCAACAATATGGTCGAAGGTGTAACCAAAGGCTATGAAAAGAAATTAAAAATTGTTGGTGTTGGTTGGAATGCAAAAGCACAAGGGCAAACCATTGTGTTGAACATTGGCTTTTGCCATCCTGTTCCACTTGAAGCACCAGCAGGAGTGAAGTTTGAAGTTGAAAATAATGTCAACATTAAAATCACCGGTCCTGACAAACAGGCTGTTGGTCAGTTTGCAGCAAATATTCGATCTAAACGAGAGCCCGAGCCATACAACGGTAAAGGCATTATGTACCACGACGAAACCATCATCCGCAAGGCTGGTAAGGCATTCGGTGCGTAAGCAAACGAAGGAATTAATACGATGAATCGCATAGTTGCAAGATTAAAACGACGAGCAAAAAGACGCCATAGTGTTCGAAAGAACATCTTTGGTATGCCTTCTCGCCCACGCATGACAATCACTCGTACAGGCAAGAATGTATATGTTCAAATTATTGACGATACTGCTGGCAAAACAGTTGCTTCAGCCTCAACAATCGAAAAGGGTAACAGGCAACCACAAGGTAGTAATTGTGCTGCCGCCGCCCAAATCGGAACGCGTATCGCTGAAAAAGCGAAGGAAGCAGGCGTAGATACAGTTGTCTTCGACCGTAACGGATACAAATTTCATGGTCGAGTAAAAGCACTCGCAGATGCCGCACGAGAGGGCGGTCTTAAGTTCTGATCAACGGAAAATATTATGGCAAAACGATACGAAGAAGATAAAAGCGGCATTGAATCCAACACTGTTGGTGTATACCGAACTGCAGCTACTGTAAAAGGTGGTCGTCGGTTTAGTTTCTCAGGCATGGTTGTTTGTGGTGATCGCAAGGGTCGAGTTGGCCTTGGTTATGGTAAAGCTAACCAAGTTCCAAACGCAATTGAAAAAGCACAAAAGAAAGCTAAGCAAGCGATGCGGAGCTTTCCACTGACAGGAACAACAATTCCTCACCAAGTGACAGGGCGATTCGGTGCTTGCACTGTGCGGTTGGTTCCAGCATCACCTGGTACAGGTGTTATTGCTGGTGCAGCAGTTCGTGCGGTACTTGACCTCGTTGGTGTGCAAGACTGCCTATCAAAGGCATACGGTTCAACGAACAATAAAAACCTTACCAAGGCAGTGATCGACGGACTTCGACAATTACGAAGTCGAGAACAAGTTGAGAACTTACGAAAAATTACTATTGAAAAAACACACATTGAAGAAGCGCATGAAACAGCACCAGAACTTGTTGCAGTAGATGCGGAACCAAAGGCTGAGGCTTCTGAGTAACACTCAGTAGAACATTGGAGATTACTTATCATGATGATTCATGAGATAACTGAAAAGACTGGCAAGTACAAGGCTCGAAAGAGAATTGGACGTGGACGCGGTAGCGGCACGGGCAAAACTTCAGGTCGTGGTCACAAAGGTGCTGGTTCACGTTCTGGTTATTCCAGACGCCCTGCATTTGAAGGTGGTCAAATGCCATACTTCCGTCGTATACCGAAGCGTGGTTTTTCGAACGCCGCCTTTAGGACTGAATATCACATTGTTAATGTTGCAGCACTTCAAAATTGTTTTGAAGCAGGTGCAAATGTCGATGCAGCAGCACTCGTCGAAGCTGGACTTATTCGCAACACAAAGTTGCCTGTAAAAGTTCTTGCTCACGGTGATATCACAATTAAATTGAATGTGACTGCTGATAAATTTTCTGGCTCCGCTACATCTAAAATTGAAACAGCTGGCGGAAGTGTCACGATTGTAGAGCCTAAGAAAAAGTGGACTCGCGATTACAGTGGCGGTGATAAAGCAAAGGCACCAAAAGTTGCCGCCAAAACGCCAAAAGCCCCAGAAGTGTCAGAAACTACTGCTCCTGAAACAAACGACGAGTCAACAGACTAAGGCTAACACTGCATGTTACGAGCAATTGTAAACATCTTTAGGATTCCTGAACTCCGCAACCGAGTGTTCTTTACACTCAGCATGTTGGCGATTTATCGCATCGGTTTTTGGATTCCTCTTGCTGGTGTGAATCAGCAACAAATGGTTGAAGCAGCACAGAAAGCATCTGAATCTGCATCGGGTTGGGGTAAGTTCCTCGATTACGCTTCGATCTTCTCTGGTGGATCATTTTCCCAATCAACAATCTTCGGTTTAGGCATTATGCCTTATATCACCGCCTCGATTATTTTCCAATTATTGCAATCGGTCATGCCGAAGTTACAGGAACTCAAACGAGAGGGTGCTGCGGGCCAAGCAAAGATTACAGAATGGACACGCTACGCAACAGTTGCGATGTGTTTTATTCAGGCGATGATGTGGTTGAAATTTATTGCTGCACAAGGCTTGATTCGTCCAGAGTTTATGTCCCCAGGCGCATTACTTGTCTTCTACTTTGCAGGTGTGACAGCACTCACTGCAGGTAGCGTCTTCTTAATGTGGCTTGGCGAACAAATTGATAAATATGGTATCGGCAATGGCGTTTCACTCATTTTGACTGCAGGAATTATTGCCCGCATGCCAAATGCTGTGACATGGGTTTGGGATAACTTCAGTACTTCGCAACAATCAATGAGCGGTGGTATTGGCATCCTTGGCGTACTATTCTTGATAGGAGCATTTGTATTTGTTGTTGCTGGTGCGATTGTGATTACAGTTGCTCAACGGCGGATTCCTATTCAACAAGCACGACATACCCGTGGTCGCAAGGTATACGGTGGGGGTCGTCATTATTTGCCACTTCGTGTAAATCACGCTGGTGTGATGCCAATCATTTTTGCAAGTTCATTGTTGATTTTCCCATCTGCTTTCTTTGGGTACCTTCAATCTGCGGCAAATGCATCACCAGATCCAGCGTCGTGGTGGGTTGCAACTACGACATTCTTAAATGCAAATTTCCAGATGGGTGAATACCCATATATTGTCCTTGAAATTATTCTGATTTACTTCTTTAGTTATTTTTGGACAACGATTGTGTTTAGCCCTGAAGATATGGCGAGACAACTTCGTGATAATGGCAGTTTTATTCCTGGCCTGCGCCCTGGTCCACGAACTGCGGAATATCTTGAAACTGTTGTGGAACGAATTACATATGTTGGTGCCGGTTTCTTGGCAATCATTGCAGTTATCCCATCTATTGTTTCTAAAGAAATGCAAATTCCATTCCTCGTATCCAGTTTTCTTGGAGGAACAGGTTTGTTGATTGTTGTGAGTGTTGGTCTTGATTTGATTCAGCGAATTGAAGCGAACTTGCTAATGCGAAATTACAAAGGCTTCTTTGATGCACAAACGCAAAGTCGTACGGGTAGAGCAACTAGAAAACCGAGTGGGGCATAACAGGAACACGAATGGCTAAAGAGGAAAAAATTACACTTGATGCAGAAGTTACTGAAGCGTTGCCCGATGCGCGTTTTAAGGTGAAGTTAGAAAATGGTCATGAAATACTGGCCTACATTAGCGGGAAAATGCGGCGGTTTTACATCCGTATTTTGCCAGGAGATAAAGTGACTGTTGAGATTAGCCCCTACGACATGACCAAAGGACGGATTACATATCGTCACTAATTAAGTGACGAAAGGAAAGTTAAGATTATGAAAGTAAAAAGTAGTATCAAACGAAGAACAAAAGATTGCCAAATCGTCATTCGAAAAGGCAAGCGATACGTTATTAACAAGAAGAACCCGAGACTAAAGGCTCGACAAGGCTGAATCCTTGTCGTTTCTAGTGCAATCAAGCACTATGGAGACTGACCATGCCCCGAATTGCAGGCGTTGACATTCCAGAGAACAAAAAGATACGGTATTCATTGCGATACATTTACGGTATCGGTCCACAGACCGCCGACGATATCATTGCAGAAACCGGTATTAATCCAGACACCAAAGCAAAAGACCTTTCTGAAACAGAAGTTGGTCAAATCATCGCTTGTATTGAAGCAGGTATCCAAGTAGAGGGTACGCTTCGTCGCCAAGTACAACAAAATATCCAGCGGTTACGCGATATTCGTTGCTATCGAGGTGAACGCCATCGTAAAGGTCTTCCTGTACGTGGCCAAAGAACACGATGTAATGCTCGAACTCGTAAGGGTCGTAAGAAGACTGTTGCAGGTAAGAAGGGCGTGAAAGGTTAATCGATAAGCACGTGCTTATCGACCGCAAGGTTCCAGCGAACAAGATTTGGAACCGTACGAGCGAATAAAGGTTTAGAAACATGGCTAAGAAAAAAATACGTAAGAATATTGGCAAAGCAATTGTGCATGTCAAGGCAACATTTAACAACACAATTGTGACGCTCACTGATCTTAGTGGCGAAACACTTTGTTGGGCATCAGCTGGAACAGTTGGTTTTAAAGGTGCACGCAAGGCTACACCATTTGCTGCTGCAAGAGCTGCAGAAAAGGTAGCACAGCGTGGCCGCCGCATGGGCGTGACAGAAGTTGAAGTGCGTGTCAAGGGACCTGGAAGTGGTCGAGATTCTGCAATTACTTCACTTGATCAAGCTGGTATTCGAGTGACGGCTGTTGAAGATCACACACCCGTTCCACATAACGGTTGTCGACCTAAAAAGCAGCGCCGCGTATAAGTGATATTTCGTATCCGCTAAAGATGGGTGGTGTAGATGACAAGCTGCACCTTTCCGAGTTTAGTGAGATGTGTTTTTAGTTTGGAACTTGTCAATGATTGGAGCAGTAACATGCATGTACGATGGAAAGGCCTTGAGCTTCCCGCAAGCGTAAAGCTTGAAGACAATTCAGCAACAGATACCTTTGGACGGTTTACCGTCGAACCGTTTGAACGCGGTTTTGGTACCACAATTGGTAATAGTATCCGCCGGATTCTACTCAGTAGTATTGAAGGTGCGGCGATTACATCTATTCGCGTGAAAGGTGCAGATCATGAATTTTGCACGCTTTCAGGCGTTGTTCAAGACATGGTTGACATAGTTTTGAATGTAAAGGGATTGGTTATTGAGCTTGATTCAGATGAAGAAAAGATTCTTCGGTTGAAAGCAAGCGGTCCAGGTGAAGTAACAGCAGATCTTATTGAAGCTGACGCATCAGTGACTGTTCATAATCCAGACCATGTTATCGCAACCTTGACTGATGCTGTAGATTTTGAGATGGAATTAACTCTTGAACGTGGCCGAGGTTACGTTCCTGCTGCTGAACAATATGCGAGTAAGGATGAGCAAGTAATTGGTGAGATTCCAGTTGATGCTGTTTTTAGTCCTGTGCAAAGAGTTCGGTATCGTGTTGAGAATACTCGTGTCGGACAACAAACAAACTTTGACCGATTGATTCTTGATATTTGGACTGACGGAACTGTAGGTCCAGAAATGTGTCTCGTTGAGTCTGCAAAGATTCTTCGTAAGCACCTCAACGCTTTTGTGCAATATGACACATTTGGCACACGTGCGGTCAGTGCTGAGGCCGCTGAAGCAGCTGCAGTTGATGAAGAATTGATTCGTAAACTTGAGATGCCAATCATAGATCTCGACTTAACTGTCCGTTCTACGAATTGCTTGGAATCAGCAAACGTAACAAAAGTTGCTCAGCTTGTTTTGCTTACTGAAAAGGAACTTTTGAAGTTCCGTGCTTTTGGTCGGACTTCACTTCGAGAAATTAAACGAAAATTAGAAGATGTCAACCTTACACTTGGTATGCAGTTACCACCGGGTGTTGATGGTTCGATCTGCATCCCTGAAGATGCGATTGATAGTGACGACTGCTGTGATGATGAAGAAGGATGCGATTCTTCTTTTGATCAAGGCGATGAAGTGATAGGCGCTTCGGAAGAGATTGAATAACGACAGTCTTTGAGACTGTAAAGGAGTAGTACCATGCGACATCGAATCCATGGAAAACAATTATGCCGCGACAGCGAACATCGTACTGCGATGCTCCGCAATTTAGCTGCAGGTCTGTTTGAACACGGTCAAATTGAAACAACATTGCCAAAAGCGAAAGCTGTACAGCCATTTGTTGAAAAGATTATCACTATTGCTAAGCGAGGTGACTTTAATGCAAGGCGTCGGATTGAGCAATTGATCAATGATCGAAAAATCCACTCTTGGGTT
>JABHZL010000043.1 GCA_018656645.1 Phycisphaerae bacterium | reverse complement strand
TGATGGGCGGCGGAGTGCTTATGTTGTACGCTGACCAACAACCTGCAATGTTTGTTAATTGCATGATCGACAACAATACGACATCTGCAGGCGCAACTGTTTCCGTTCATGGAACCATTGCAACGAAGTTTGTGAACACTTCAATTATCAACAACAATGGTTCTGGTCTTTACCTTGAGGGCTGGGAGGGTCACCAAGTAGATGTACACAATTCGATTGTCTGGGGCAATACACCGATTTCGATTACGGTGATGGGTGATCTGGCAGTTGATGTTCGATTTAGTGACATCGATGGCGGCTGGGAGGGCGAAGGAAATATAAATACCGATCCGCTCATCGTATTCAACGAAGGCGCCGTGATCTTAGACTCAGAATCGCCCTGTATTGATAATGGCAGCGATGCATTATTGCCAGCCGATGCACTTGACCTTGATAACGATGGTGATGTATTTGAAGCACTTCCTTTGGACTTCTTCGGTGAACTTCGCGTTGGTGGCGTATCTGTCGAGATGGGGGCAATCGAATACCACAGTCAGGTATGTCTTGGTGATGTCGATGGTGATTTGATCATCAACATCACCGACTTATTGACAATTATTGCCCAGTGGGGATTAACCAACTCACCTGCTGATGTAAACCTTGACGGCACCGTCGATGTTACCGACCTACTCATCGCAGTGGGTAACTGGGGACCGTGCGAATAATCACCCCCCTGTTATGTAAAACTCTTACTCTACTTAATGCTCGCAACTGTATTGGAAACTTGTCCAACACCCTCTATCTCTACTTCTATAAGATCACCCTCTTGTAAGAACCGTTGCGGATCACAAGCAAATCCAACACCACTTGGCGTTCCTGTAAGAAGAATTGTGCCTTTTGGAATAGTTGTATCGGTAGAAATAAGTGAGATGAGTTTTGCAATTGAGTAGATCATTGATGACGTATTGTCAGCTTGCACTATCTCACCGTTCAATGTTGTTGTGAGTGAGAGTGAATGCGGGTCTGCAATACTACTGGGTGAAACGAAGGACGAAAGAGGACAAAATGTATTGAAACCTTTGCCCCTAACCCACTGCCCACCGTTTCTTTGCTTTTGCCACGCCCGTTCCGTTACATCGTTTGCAACAGCATACCCATCAATAAATTCCATCGCATCGGCTTCAGATACATTGAGGCAGGTTTCACCAATTCGTACTGCAAGTTCCCCTTCATAATCTACTTGGCTCTCTTCACCACAACATTTTGGAATGAGAATCTCTTCGCCACTAAAAATAACTGAAGCAGGGTTCTTCGTGAAGAAGATCACCCCAGTATCGGAATACATTTCATCAGCATGCGCTTTGTAGTTGCGGCCAACACCAATAATCAAGGGAGGGTACTTCATACCCGTGGCATCATACCGAAGTTGGTTTCCAAGGGTTCACAATATCAACACATGCAAAAACTTCATTGCAATCTTCGAACATCCGATCATAGTCGTGTTGCTCTCCTACTTGACCACTTTCATGGATTACTAGGACTGCCTTTGTTCTGTCTAACTGCCTAGACAAACTAAAGTGTTCCATTGCTTTTTGCAAGTCACCTTTGTCATAACATGGGTGATCCGGATGTTGGTTCCACAAATGTGGCTGATCTGGATGCTCCGTGGCATTCGACCAAATCAAGCAAGGGGCAAAGTTTGCTGTAAGTGTAAAATCATTTCCTAAAATTGTAAAATGCATATTAGTTCTCCTTCGTTTCGGCTGTTAATGCAAGCACTGCAGGGTTGTTTAATTTTTTAAGCACGCGAATCGTACTCGTATTTGTTGCAATAAATGGTTCCGCAGCAATCAGCAAAACTGGAAATACCTGGTCCAGTTTGTCAGCTCTTCCGGTGCTTGTCGCTGTTGTTTCCCATGCACCTTTTCCTGATTTCAGTTCAGTTGCATTCAGATTGAGCACACGTGTATAGACCTCATAACTTCCAGTTCGTTTGATTGAATCGACAATCTCATACGATGTTTGAGTGCGATGCCCACTACATCGGCAGCGTTCGGGCGGGCATGAACAGCAATACGATCGTGGTGCAAACACCGGCTGGTAATACGTATATGTTTTTCGAAAAGGTCCTCTGATCGTAGCTTCAAGCATGATGTGTATTTCAGGAGTGGATTGAGCAGTTAGTGCAACTGGCACAAATCCATTTCGTTGCAAAACAAGGTCCACTTGGTCTGAATACACCGCATCCGCCTTGGTCTCCAAAGAATAGACGACGCCAGATCTGTCATCCATCGATGAGGACACATCTACGGTGCATGTATTGTGAGAAATACAACCAACTTGCAAGCAAGATGTGAGCATAATCAAAATGTACACGTGTATTTTCATCGCTAGAATTCTAATTCTACACCCTCTTTGGGTTTCTCTTTCTTTGGTTTCTCAAAACCAGTTATTGCAGTTACGTATTCATCGCTAAGACGCATACATTTAATTTTTCGAAGGTCATTGATCACT
>JABHZL010000052.1 GCA_018656645.1 Phycisphaerae bacterium | reverse complement strand
TACGAAGCAGTGCAGCAATCTCCAAAGCGGCGAGTTGCACTCAAAATCATACGCGGGTGTCGCTTTTCAAAAACCGCTCGCCGTAGATTTACATATGAAGCGGAAGCACTTGCGAGGTTAACGCATCCGGGAATTGCGCAAATTTTTGAAGCGGGTGTATGGAACGATGAGGAGGGTGTTGAGCGACCTTTTATTGCAATGGAATTTGTTAACGGTGGACCACTGACAAAGTACGTCAATAGTAAGGAGTTAAGCACAAAAGATCGGTTGGAACTATTTAGAAAAATTTGTTCTGCTGTGCATCACTCCCACCAAAAAGGTGTGATACATCGAGACCTAAAACCAGACAACATTCTAATCCGCAAGGATGGTGAGCCTAAAGTCATCGATTTCGGTGTCGCTCGTCCAACAGACCGTGGTGTGCACAACGTTACCGAACAAACGAATGTTGGCAGGTTGATCGGCACTCTCCAATACATGTCACCAGAGCAAGTAGATGCAACTGATGATGATTTAGATATTAGAAGTGATGTATATGCACTCGGAGTTATTTTGTATGAACTGCTGTGTGGAGATCCACCGTATAACCTTCGTAAAAAAGCATTTTCTGAAGCAGTTCGAATTATTAAAGAAGATACGCCGACTAACCCCTCTACCATGTACCGTTCCTTGCGAGGTGATGTTGAAACAATCACATTGAAAGCACTTGAGAAAAATAGAAACCGCAGGTATGGCAGTGCTGAAGAATTAGCAAACGATATTCGCAGATATTTAGACAATGATCCAATCGAGGCTCGCCCCCCAAGTTTGGTATACCGTCTTGGTAAATTCTCACGTAAACATCGCGCTGCCGCTGTTGCAGCGATCATTGTTTTTGTTTCCATACTTGTTGGCGGGAGTGTCGCTACTGTTGGTTGGCAGGAAGCAATGGTTCAACGAGCAAGAGTTGAGGAGCGAAATGAAGTTTTGCAAGAATCGGTGGCTTCACTGCTTACAGGCGTGAAAGATGTCGTGCAAGTGTTAGGTAATTCTGCTGATGCACAGCGTGCATTGCTGAATCTTGCAGGTGAAAATCTAGATGCACTTCAAAAAGGACAGTCGCCCACACCATTTGAACAAGTTGAATTAGCATCGTTACTGATGAGAAGTGCACGGTCGCAAATGAGTATTTCTGGTGTAGGTTTTGGTGATCTAGAGGAGGCTGAAGCTGCACTTGAAAAAGCAGGCTTCGTATTAGATGCAGTTGAATTAGAAGGTGCTGAAGAACGAGTGGTCACCGCGAGGGCAAGAATGCAACTCGACCGATTAAAGTATGTTGCAGAAGTGTTAGAATCAAAGGCTTCTCAAGTTGAGAGCGAAGAAGAGCGAGTTGCTTTATTACGCGAAGCAATTGGTGTTTATTTACAACGTACTTCAGAGGGTGAATTGTATTATCAAGATACAAATGATTGGAAAGGTATCGACGTACAACAATCATCACAACTAGGCATGGGCAATATTTATATGTTGCTCGAGGAACATGTTCCTGCCGCCGATGCATTTCGTTCAGCTTTAGCCCATGCAGAAACTCTCATGGCACTTGTACCCGAAAAATCAACGAGGTGGCAGCGTGGAATTTCCATATCTGCGTACTCAGTTGCGAGAGTTGAAGCTATCCTTGACCCTCGAGCAGCAATCAAACAACTCAATAACGCAATAGCAATTTCTCGGTCAATTATGACCCTTGAAGCTAAGAATGCAAGAAGACCACGTGATTTAGCGTATATGCTGACTTTACGCGGTGAACTTCTCATCTCAAACAATATTGATCCAGTAAAAGGGTTAGTAGATGTAGAGGAAGCAGCGATGTTATTTACAAAACGCGCTGTGCAGAGCCCCCAAGAGTTTGCAACCCAAAATGATTACATCGATAATATTTCGAAAATGGCAGAGACGTTAGTTCATGCTGGGCTGGTTGCAGAAAGCGACGAGTTACTTGTTCGTTCGATCGATCAGTTGCAGTGTATTGCAAGTGCAGAGGAACTTGCAGGGAGGACTGCATGGATAGAGATTCTGCAAAGTCTCCAAAGTCAATCTGAAGATTCTTCTACTGTCTCGATCGAGTCGACTCAAAGAAACTAAATTCGCCTTTTAACTCTTGTTACTCACTGGAGGTTGACTAATGTCAAATGTAAAAATTGCTTATCTCATACTAGGATTTATTCTTTTATTTCCTGCAGCGTTTTGTCTCTTTGGCGTATTTGCATCCCAAGAGCCAGGCGTATCTGTTGGATGGATATTTGGATATGGCGTAGCACTCATTAACTTTTTAGCATTTAGTATCGTCTGCTTTAGAAAAGGAATTAAAAATAGATGACCCACTAAGATAATGTTGAAGGAACTTTGCGTCTATTATATTTCTCAGGTAATTAATCTTCCAAATAAAGGCAATACTGCAATGACATTACTAAATGATTTCAAGAAGAAACTAATTGTTATATTTCTTATTTCCCTGAGCACGCATGTTTCCAGTAACGCCGCTGTTCCGCTTGAGGTTACGATTCAGGAAACGATCGAAGAGTTTGACATTCCGGCTATGGCGGCGATGAC
>JABHZL010000073.1 GCA_018656645.1 Phycisphaerae bacterium | reverse complement strand
ATTGTATCTAGTGCTTGTAGAGCAAGATCGTTGTCACGAGTTTTCAAAACAGAGTCAAGCCTCTCGCATTGTTGAGTTTCAACTTCATGTGGAATTTGTAACAACTCAACTTGCGTGTCTTCATTTCCATCTGGGTATGCGTTGACACCTACGATGATTCGATCGCCGGCTTCCATTTCTTGACCAAAGCGATAGGACGCTTCGGCGATGGAACGCCTGAAATAACCTTTGTGAATACCATGCACAACACCACCCATACCGTCAACTTCGTCGATGATTTGGTTTGCATCCTGCTCCATTTGATCGGTGAGCGATTCAACAAAATAACTGCCAGCGAGTGGATCAACTGTTCGGTGTACACCAGTTTCATGCGCGAGTATCTGTTGTGTTCGGAGCGCAACTCGGACAGCCGTTTCTGTTGGTAGTCCGAGAGTTTCGTCCATAGAATCGGTGTGCAAAGATTGACATCCACCTAGAACACCAGCCATTGCTTGGTATGCAACTCGAACAATATTATTGAGGGGTTGTTGTTCAGTAAGCGAACAGCCTGCAGTTTGAACGTGCGTTCGCATCAGAAGAGAGCGGTCGTTCTTTGCGCCGTAACGTTCTTTCATTGCGTGTGCCCAAATTCTTCTTGCAGCCCGCAATTTGCAAATTTCTTCGAAAAATTCGTTGTGACTATTAAAGAAAAATGAAAGCCTTGGAGCAAAGGTGTCAACATCAAGACCACGTTTGATACATGCTTCAACATATTCCATCCCATCACGAATTGTAAAGGCAAGTTCTTGTGTTGCGGTTGAGCCAGCTTCTCGAATGTGATAACCACTGATCGAAACACTGTTCCACCGTTTGGTGTTATTTGTTGCAAATTCAATTGTGTCAACGACGAGTTTTACAGACGCTTCTGGTGGATATATAAACTCGTTTTGGCTGTGAAACTCTTTGAGAATATCGTTTTGCAATGTTCCGCCTAGTGAGTTCCAGTCGATCTCTCGTTCCTGCGCCATGGCAAGGTACATTGCCCAAATGACACATGCTGGTCCGTTGATTGTCTGGCTGACGGTGACTTCGCCGATTGGAATATCAGCGTAGAGTCTGTGCATATCTTCAATTGTGTCGATTGCAACACCACACCTGCCCACCTCACCGATTGAAAGCGGGTCATTTGAATCACGACCCATTAACGTGGGCAAGTCAAATGCGGTGGAAAGACCGGTGTTGGCCTTGGTGCCTTTTGCATTTTTAAGGAGGTATTTGAACCTAGCATTTGTATCGTCTGCGGACCCAAAACCAGCAAATTGCCGCATCGTCCAAAGCCGAGAGCGGTACATCGTTTCGTGCACTCCTCGTGTGTATGGAAATACGCCAGGGTGACCAATAGTTGGATCAGTCTGACCACCCAGTGGCTCGTAGAGAGGATCGATGACGTATCCAGAGAGAGATACAGCGTCTGGATTGGTTACTTTTTCCTTATTTGCGGTGGCCATGTCCTACATTGTACGCTCATTTGAGCGACGATCGTAGTGAGCCAATAAACTGACCGCGGGTCAGTTTTTATTCGTAGCCATCGACTGGATCATAGACATCGATTTCACCACCCTCAGGAGACCACCAATCGGGTTGATCTTCCACGGTATCGACACGCATTGCTTGGTCTTCGCTTTGAGGTGCATATTCACTTGATGGGCGAATTACAATATCTAGACGGCGTGACCAACGATTTGGGACAGTCATGGCATTATTGAGAGCGCCCCAGCCAGTTCCGACATCAAATATTTCCCATCGCATTAAATCGGGTGTTTCAACTGCATTATTACCACCATCAGGTTCAAAATCGATCACGAGTTGTTTGCCAACAGGTATTTCCATCACAAATATCTTTTCTCCGCTTCGAGTATCAATCAATGTGATCGTTTTTGGAAATTCTTCCGTTGATTCCCACGTTGCAGCACTGTCAGGGGAGTTCAAAAACGCGTTTCCGCCAGGAGAATACATTTTGCACCCTGAAATAGCTATAACGGATAGAACAAGTGTTGAAGCAATAATAGATAGATTTCGCATGCGTCTATGGTACATCGGCAAATGCAGTCAGGGGGGTACAATACACAACATGGAAACGCGAATTGGACATGGCTACGATCTGCATCGCCTTGAAACCGCAACGGATAGCGATGCCGCGATCATGGTGGGGGGAGTGGTGGTGAAATGCGGTCTCCACATTGTTGCCCACAGCGATGGAGATGCCGTGATGCATGCTGTTACAGATGCCCTGCTTTCGGCAATAGGCGAACAAGATATCGGTGAAATTTTTCCTGACACATCACCAGAAAACAAAAACCGTGACTCGGGCGAATTTTTGTTTGAAGCAATGGACCGAGTGAATTCAGGCGGCTGGGCGATAAGCAACGTAGACATTACAGTCGTGTGTGATCAGCCAAAAATTGGTTCTTTGCGCGAACAAATTTGCGAGAATCTGCGTAGGTATATTGTTGCCCCTGTAAACATAAAGGGAAAAACGCACGAAGGAACTGACAGAAGTGGGGCAATTGAAGTTCATGTCGTTGCGTTATTACAGAGAGGAAATAAACATGAGTAAAGAACTTTGGCAAAACGCTGCTGCATTTGCAGCCGAGAAACACAAATATCAAACAAGAAACGATGGGAGACCATACGTTTCACATTGTTTTCGAGTAGCAATGACAGCGAGTATTGTTTTTGGTTTTGACGACCCAGAAATAATTGCTGGCGCTCTATTGCACGACACAATTGAAGATTGCGATGTTGATTACGATGAAATCTTAGAAGAGTTTGGGCGAAACGTTGCAAATTATGTTGCAGCGATGACCAAGGACATGCGACTTGAAGAAGAAATTCGAGAAGTTGCCTACGACAAGCAACTCGCTGATGGTCCTTGGCAAGGCAGGCTCATTAAACTTGCAGATGTCTTTGATAACTTGACCGATACGCTACCAAACAAACGAAAAACATTTATGGTGAAAGCGGATCGAATTTTACTACTTACCGAAAATGACGAGCAACTACAAGAAGCACGTCAGCACCTTCGAGGTCTCATGTGTGAGATGGCCACATGTTGATTACATTCCTTCTAAGTCTGGTTATTACTGCAATTTCTTCGTGCCCCAAAGGTGCTGAAGTAACAGTTGAAGAGGTACTCGATAAGATCGAATCAGTGCAAATATCATCACTTACTGCGAGTGTGTATTACACAAGAACTGATCCAATTCTCGATCGCAGAGAAATACGCACGGGTCGTTTGCTCTTTCGAAAGAGCGAAGGGAAGCGGGAAGCTGCGATTTTGTTCGACACGCTCATTATTGGACGCCGCAGAGAAACAAAACAAAAGCATTACATCTTTTCTGGCCGTTGGATGGCAGAAGTTGACCACGATAAAAAACAATTCATCAAACGCGAACTTGTGGGACCAGACCAAGAAGATGTTGACCCATTTGAATTGGGAAGCGGTCCAATACCGTTACCGATTGGGCAATCAAAAAAATCAGTGTTGGACAAGTTTGATGTGACGTTTATTGAAAAACCCACAGAGGGTCCACTAGAGAAACTCGATTCAAGTGTGGTTGGTTTGCACCTTGTTCCAAAAGCAAAAGAAGAATGGGAATATATCAATTTATTTTATGACCACGAATCTTGGTTACCCCTTGGGGTTGAAACCGTAGAGTTAGATGGAACAATAAGAGTGAGCCGTCTTTCTGACATGCAAATAGATGCACTGAACAACGAGGACTCGGCATTACTTAGTATTGAAACACCCAACCCGAAAGAGTGGTCAATTGATATTCAAAAATTACAGCGATCTACGCCGTAATTACTTCGCGATGTTCTGTGACAATTTCTGGTTTGCTTAATTGATCACGAGCAGCATCGACCACAAAAGCGTGCACACCGAATGTCATTGCAACGGCATCGAGTGACCCATTGATGAGAAAATCAACGCCAAGTTCGTGCGACGTTGCTTGATGAATGAGGTCTTGTGTTTCAGTAGAATTTGGCTTATTTGTCATAGGAATCTCCTAAGGAATTGGCTACTATCTGTATTCGTCGGCTCATGTCAAGTACAATATGGAGCGACGGTCGTTTTTGGCCTAAAAATGGAGATAAAAATGTCAATTCCTTCTGAAATTAAAGTTTGCGAGTGTTGGGCACGAGATGGACTCCAGTCAATTCCAAAGGTGATTCCGACCGCTGAAAAGGTTGAGATGATCAACCGCATCATCGCATCTGGCGTTAAAAAATTGGAAGTCACAAGTTTTTCTCACCCTGGGTTGCTTCCACAGTTTGCTGATTGTGTAGAAGTTCTTAAACAAATTGATCGCGACGATGATGTTTCCTATGTTGTTCTGATGCCAAATGCAAAAGGGTTTGATAGATTTGAGCAGTGTGTGAAGGATGGGCATGGCGCAGATGAAATTATTTTGATGATTTCATCAAGTGTTGCGCACAACACAGTGAACTTTCGAATGGATCATCCAACCGCGATGAAGGCTCATGCAGCAATCATGAAGCGTTCACACGATTTGGGAGTAAAAATTATTGGTTGTCCTGGTACGGTCTATGGTTGCCCAATTCAAGGGGATGTGCCAATGGATGACGTGTTGAGCGTCACCCGATTTTATGTTGAAGAAGGCGCACAAACAATTATGCTTGGTGATACAACTGGTGCAGCAAATCCAAATTCAGTTCGAGAACGAATTGGTATTTTGATTGATGAGTTTCCAGATACTGAGTTCATTGCACACTTCCACGACACCCGTGGCAACGGCATCGTGAATTCTATTACTGCACTTGAACTGGGTTTGAATTACGTTGATACTTCGCTTGGTGCAATCGGTGGACAGCCAGCGACGGGTGCGAACAAATATCAGTTTGGCTTTACAGGCAACACGTGCAGTGAAGATTTGGTTTGCTTGCTTGAAGAAATGGGTGTTTCAACTGGAATTAACATTGGTGCAATGATTGAAAATGGCAAACGTGGCGAAGAAATTATTGGACAACAATTACGTGCTAACGTTATACGTTCAGGACCAGTGAATCACACAGCAAAAGAGTACGCTCCTGTTACCTAGTTACGAAACGCAGGGGTGTTGAACGGGGTTTACGGGCCAGCAGTCTCCCCAAGCAAAGGAAGAAATCATCCTGACCGATTGGGATAAGCAACGAATCAAAGACAACGATGGATGGGGATGTCAATTTCCTCCCAAACACATCATTGAAGTAGAGCGTAGGTTAATAAATTTTCGATAGAACCATGTTTGCCGTTCTTGGAAACGCGTTAAACGAGGTGCTTATCAGGCGCATCGGAAAACTCGTCCACACTTCTGGCTTTGGTTTTCGGAGGCACTTGACAACAGCTTTGGCGACTTTTTCTGGTGGTTGCATTAACCAAGCAGGTGATTGACTACTAAAAGTTGATTTTTCTTTTCCGCTTCGAATTGCGCTGACGTCAAAAAATTCAGTACGTGTTCCAATTGGATGTACGGTGCTCACAAATACATTATCCTTTTTAAGTTCCATTTGCATTGATTTAGCCATCGATTCAATTGCGGATTTACTTGCAGCGTACACCCCGTGTTGTGGCGTCGTGAACTTTGATAGACAACTTGCGCAAAAAATAATATGACCCTGGTTTTGTTCTACCATTTGTTTTGCTGCAAGAGAAGCAAGTTCAATTGCTGAAAAAACATTGAGTTCAAAAAGTTCTTTGCACTGATCCATGTTGCAATCAATCATGGACTGGTTAAGACCGTGCCCAGCATTCGCAAATATTGCGTAGAGACTTCCAGATTCATCAAGGAGGTGTTGGTTGAAGCCCTCGTTTGTGACGTCCCCAACAACAATTGAACAAGCGCTCCCAAGTTCTTTTGATAGTGTTTTAAGTTTGTCTTCTCTCCTAGCATTGATGACGCAGCGCATGCCAGCTGTTACGCACGCTCTTGCAGTTGCTTCACCTATTCCGCTACTTGCGCCAGTTATAAGTATTGATTTCCCCTCCAAAGGTATTTTCATGTTTGGAGTACGCCGGTTTTGTAATCGTTTTTAACGACAAACGTTGAGGCAATCGAAAGCGCATCTGTAAGTTCTTGTCTTGTTTGTGCAGGGTCGATCATGCGGTCAACCCAACCTCGAGCCGCGCCGTAGAAAATGCTTTCCTGTTCGTCATAACTCGCAGTGATTGCAGCAAGAAGTTGCGCACGCTCTGTTTCATCTATTTCCTCGCCGCGCCGCTTTCTAGCTGCGAGGTCAATTTGAAGAAGTGTGCTTGCAGCCGCAGCCCCTCCCATCACGGCATATTTTGCAGTTGGCCAAGCAAGTGTAAGGAATGGATCAAAAGCGCGCCCACACATTGCGTAATGCCCAGCTCCGTACGTGCTGCCAACAATCAAACTGATTTTTGGCACAATGGAGTTGCTCATTGCATTTACCATTTTTGCTCCCGAGCGAATAATGCCTGCCTGTTCACTGTCTCGACCAACCATAAACCCAGTGGTGTCGTTGATAAAAATGAGTGGAACACGTTTTTGGTTACAGTCCATGATAAATCGAGCAGCCTTGTCGGCAGCTTCGGTATAAATAACTGCAGGCATATTCATCGAAGTAGATGGACCCGCCTTTCCGCCGGGCATTTTCTTTTCCGTTAAGCAGCGCTGGTTTGCAACAATTCCACAGGGCCAACCGCCGATTCGTGCATATCCACAGACCATTGATCTGCCGTAATCAGATTTATATTCATTAAAGCTCTCGTCATCAACAATACAAGAAAGCAATTCAACCATGTTGTATTGCTCGTGCACCGCTGCTCGAAATACTTCTGTGGTTTCCGAGGCCTTACGAACAGGGTCTACACTTTCATAAGGCGGTTGCGAAATAGGCGCAACTGACATATCACTGTGCACAAGTGATCGAAGCCGTTCGATACAAGATTCATCGTCGGGTTCTTGAAAATCAATCGTTCCAGAAACTTCTGCATGCATGGATGCTCCGCCCAAATCTTCATTATCAACATCTTGTCCAATTGCAGCCTTGACGAGTGCTGGGCCTGCAAGATATAACCCAGAACCTTCGGTCATCAGTAAGGTGTCGCATAGAACGGGGAGATACCCACCACCAGCAACACAGTTTCCCATGATTGCGGCAATTTGCGAAATGCCTTTGGCAGAGATGACTGCGTTGTTTCTAAAAATGCGACCAAAGTCATCAGTATCTGGAAAGACGTCTTCTTGAAGAGGAAGAAAAACGCCCGCCGAGTCTACAAGGTACAGGAGTGGTAGCCGAGCGCGTTCCGCGATTGTTTGAGCGCGAATAATTTTCTTGCAGGTCATTGGGAAAAAAGCACCTGCTTTCACTGTTGCGTCGTTTGCAACGATCATGCAATGTTTTCCACCAACCTGTGCGATTGCAGTAACAACTCCTGCAGATGGCGCGCCCCCGTATTTTTGATACATACCATCCGCAATAAAAAGGCCGCATTCAAATGGTCTAGAACCCTTGTCTACAAGTTTTTCTATTCTTTCCCTTGCAGTGAGTCGTCCATGGCGGTGCTGCCTTTCGATTCCGCGTTCACCACCACCAAGGCGGATCTCGTCAGCCTTGGCTAGCATTTCATTAGTCGCAATTTTTACTGCTGATTGTTCTGTCATTTTGGACAGGATACCAGAGCACAAAAAAACTCGGCAGTTGTTATGCACAACTGCCGAGCATTCATCTGTTTGGGGCTACACACCTGTAAACCCGACGGGTTCACGGGCTCAGGTTACGTGTAGCCCTCTTGTACAGTCGTTTAAATCGATCACTGATCACCTCCTTAGATACGTTGCCATGCTCAACTGTCACGTCCCTTTTGACGCCGCCAAGCGACTTATCCTCCCAACTTCTGGAAGGCACACCGCCCAAGGCACGTTGCCTTGGTCGTCGTGGAGCTTGAGATCCATTTACCGCTTTTGGCGTTCCATCGATCACTGCTTCCCACGAGTACCTTATTTCTATCGGCAAATAATTGACTCGCAGTCAAATTGACATGGATCAATCTAACCGCGGGTCAATTAGAAGTCGTCATCTTCAAGTTGTTGCATCTCATCCCAGTCCTCGATGGAGATGAGGATTTCGCGGGCAACAGAACCTTTGTGATCGCCAACGATACCTGCAACAGCCATTTGGTCGACAAGCCGGGAAGCGCGACCGTATCCGATGCCCATTCTGCGTTGCAACAGGGAAACAGATCCACGACCACTTTCGATCATGATTCGTACAGCATCATCAAAGAGGTCGTCGCGTTCGGCAGCATCGCCTCCTACATCAATCCCGCCACCACCACCGGGTTTGATTTGAACGAGACTTCGCTCGAAGTTTGGTGCTGCAACCTCTTTGAGGTGCTTCACAATTTTTCGAATTTCATTTGGCGACACGAAGGTACCCTGTGACCTATTAGCGGTTGTTGTTCCGGGAGAAATATGAAGCATGTCACCATTGCCGAGTAACAATTCAGCACCCTTGGTATCAAGAACAATACGGCTGTCCATACCGCTGCTCACTTTAAATGCGACGCGGCAAGGCATGTTTGATTTAATCAATCCCGTTACAACCTTCGCTTCAGGGCGTTGTGTTGCAAGAATCAAGTGGATGCCAACTGCTCGAGCTTTTTGCGCAATTCGGACAATGGATTGTTCTACGTCTTTTGCTGTCATCATCAGATCTGCGAGTTCGTCAATGATGAAAACGATGTAAGGAAGTTTTACTGGTATACGCGCTTTTGCTTCCTCGGTTTGTGGATCAAGTATTTTATAAATTTCATCTTCAGTAAGTTCATTAAAACCTAGTAAGTCACGAACACCGAGTTTTTGGAAGATTTGGTAACGTTCTTCCATTCGAGCGACTGCCCATTCTAAAATTGCGGCAGCTCTACCCATCTCTGTAACAACAGGACAAGCAAGATGTGGAATATCAGAAAATTGGCTGAGTTCAACCATTTTAGGGTCGACCAAAATCAACTTCAATTCATCAGGACGTTTTGTGTACATCCACCCAGCGATGATTGAGTTAATGCAAACACTCTTACCAGAGCCAGTTGTTCCTGCCACTAACATGTGCGGCATTTTTGTTAGATCTTCGACCATAGGTTCGCCCGAAGCATCTTTGCCGAGGAACATAGGAAGTTTCATTTTTTCCGTCTTTTTCGTGGACATCAACTCTTTGATGCACACAGTCTCGCGCTCTGGGTTTGGAACTTCAATGCCCACAGTTTTTCGCCCAGCTGCATTGGGAACGATTCGAATATTTGGTGCACCTAAACTTCGAGCAATGTCACTTGCAACACCGTTGATGCTTGAAACCTTTGTGCCAGGTGAAAGTTGAATTGAATACAACGTAATCGTTGGGCCAGCTTCAATGCCAGAAACCTCACCCTCAATACCATACATCTGCAACGTTTCTTCAAGGTCCACAGCTTGTTGGCGAACAAGGTCTTCGATTGAACCGCCAAAATTATCTTCAGGATCTGTAAGCAAATCAAGTGAGGGGAAAATATACCCTTTGAAATTATCGGGTCGTTGAATATCTGAATCTTTGGATTTCTTCTTTGATGCAAGACGAACTGGTAATTTAGAAATCTTTTTCTTCAACTCTGATGAACTTAGTTTCTTACGAGGTTCTTCTTCCTCTTCTTCAAAATCTTCGTATGCATCATCGTCTTCATATTCATCTTCGTACTCATCTTCAACGTATTCATCTTCCCATTCTTCTTCATCAACTTCATCATCATCGAGAACAGCAGCAGTTGTTTTGAATTTGAGAAACGAAACCGAAGGGATGCTCAGCTGTGGTTTACGAATGCGAAACAATGCAAATGCAACATCGGCAACAAGTCGTGGAATAGCGAATGCAATTTTTTCAGCTGCAACAACAAGTCCAACGGCAAATGCTGCGGCAACAACAAGGAACGCGCCAAAACCACTGAATTGCAACGTGAGTTGTGTAACAATCGTTTTTGCGATGAGTCCCGCTTTTGCACCAGCAAGAGAGCCAACATTGGGAAGAAGTAATTCATGAAAGCACGACACTGCGAGAGCAAGAATCACAACGCCTAGACCGCGCACAGCAGTGTGGGAAATTTCCTTACCTCGAAATACGAGTGTTACCCATGAACCGATCCCAAGCAAAATGACCCAAATCCCAAATCCGATTGTGTGATAAGACCAGTACGCGATAGCGGCGCCAACGGGCCCGCACCAGTTTGCAACAGGGTCGTTGTAATTGGCAACCACATGTGAGGGGGGGTCTGCAACATTGAAGGAAAGTAGCGATACAGCAACAAAAACGGCGATTGCGACGCTAGAAATCCAAAGTATCCGAGATGAGAGATCGGCGGATGAAAGGGCGGAAGGGCGTTTTTCGCGCCCACGACGTTGAGAGACTGCAGTTGTTGCCATGGCAACCTACATATCGGCACCGTAGAGCCCATTTGCCGAGATTTTTTACTTTCCCACAAGGAGCAAGCAAAAATTGCCTAAGTATTGAGTTTTGAGTGGTTTAGAACAGTGACGTTGATTGTTTTTCGAGTTGTAGTAATCGTGAACACCTATCTTGGTCGGTAATGGTGATGTGCTTGTAAAGATGGGCAAGATTGTCTTGGTATAAATCACGAATGATGGTTGGCGAATTACATTGCCTTGAAAGGTGCAGTAACACGATATGTTGCAAATTAGAATTCTCGGAAATGTGTTTCACTGCTCGAAGCGACTCCTCATTTGAAAGATGCCCGCTTCCGCTGGTGATTCTTTCTTGCAAAAATGCAGGACGCCCACTCATTCTCTGCATTGTTGGATCATAATTTGACTCAAATGCAAGAGCATCAAGTGAAGTGAATGCACGCAGGAGCGTCTGGGGTACTCGGCCAAGATCAGTTGCGAATCCAAATCGTGTTCCACATTCTGCGTGCGTAAAAATAAAACCAATGGTTCCAAGCGCATCATGTGCCATGTGTACAGTTTCAACTTGCATCGATTCAAATTCAATTGAAGTGGTGAACGGTTTCAGAATTGAATGATCAAGTCCTGCGCGAATTCCACGATCGACGTGGCGTTCGTGAAGATGCACCGTAATACCTCTATTGAAAAGTGTTCGGCACCAAACCGGATTGAAATGGTCACGATCCAAATGTGTAAGCAGCAGGTCACCTACGTCGTCCATGCAAAGGCTGTGCGTCCGCATGCGATCTTTGGTTTGTCGCATAGAGAAGCCAGCGTCGATCATTGACCACTTTGAATCACTTGTTTTTAGTAAAGAACAATTTCCG
The DNA here is from genome assembly GCA_018656645.1 of Phycisphaerae bacterium. GTDB lineage: Bacteria > Planctomycetota > Phycisphaerae > Phycisphaerales > SM1A02. Next base: position 8,685 of record JABHZL010000073.1, on the reverse strand, counting down.
GAAGAACCACTACCTAAAACGCAGAACGCGAAATTGCTCATGTTTGCGCCTCAACAGATGTCCCCCGCCGAGCGTTACGCTTTGCATGGGCAGGGGGAACAATGCCTCGTCTTGAAGACTCGATTGCTTCAACATACTCCAAAGCAATTGGATCGTTCTGTTTTTTTAGTAACTCGATGGCGGCGTTGTGCGAGTGATCAGATCGGTATAAAAGTTTAAAAATATCTTTTCGCTGCGTTATTTCCTTACTATCCATGCCACTTCGGCGCATTCCAACAATGTTGACAGAACCAACGATGTTGTATCCAGTGAGTAAAAAATAGGGCAGTACGTCGTATGTAGTGATTGTATTACCTGCGAGCATTGCCCCTTTGCCAATAGTGACGAACTGATGAACGGAACTTGCACCACCAATGAGTGCTTTGTCTTGTATGTGTACATGACCACCAATCGCAGCGTCGGTTACAAGTGTCACGTGGTTTCCAACTTGGCAATCGTGTCCAACGTGAGAAGTGGTCATAAAGAAATTGCTATTCCCAATGGTTGAGGGTACATCCTGCGTTGCTCGATGCACTGTCACGCCTTCACGGAATGTGTTGTCATCACCAATGACAATGCCGGGTTCATACTGATCCGGTGGATAGTTAATGTCTTGCGAGGCAAACCCAATGCAAGCAAAGGGGTACACAGTATTTCGTTCTCCTAGAACGAGTTTTCCAGTAAGGTAGGCGTTACCTATGATTGTAGTGCCAGTTCCAATTGTGATTTCACCCTGAAGAACGCAGTGTGGTCCGATGACAACATCGTCTGCAAGTGAAATATCACCTTCAAGTATGGCTGTAGAGTGAATCTGTGGCATGGTCTTGGGTATTATTCCAAGAATCACCATGTCTTGCACGCTCCACATTTCTGACTTAGGCTCTGTTTCCTACGAAAAGGCCTTAGAACTGCAACGTCAAACCCACAGAGAAATAGTTGAAGGGCGAGGAAATTCTTCTTTTTCACCATTTCGACTTTTTTTGCTTGAACATGACCCTCCCGTTATTACTCTCAGCAAGAGACTCGCGGCAAGCGAACACCTGCTCGCTACTTCTGAACAGTTGGTGCAAGCGGGTGTGCAACTTTGCAAAACCGATCGAGGTGGAGATATCACCTATCACGGCCGAGGTCAACTTGTTGGATATCCAATTTTTGATCTCAATGAACTCTCGCTTCGCATCCATGGTTATATGCGTTTTTTAGAGGACTGCATCATCGATGTACTTGCCAAGTTTGAAATTAAAGGTGAACGCGATGCGTGTGCAACAGGCGTGTGGGTGGAAGGATCAAAAATTTGTGCGATGGGCGTGCGTGTATCAAAGTGGGTTTCAATGCATGGGTTTGCACTGAACGTAACAACGAACCTTGACCACTTTGATCTGATAGTGCCCTGTGGATTGGCTGGTCGATCTGTAACTTCCATGAAAAAAATACTCGGTGAACAGTGTCCACCCATGGATGAAGTGAAGCGGGTTGTCTCAGACGTTTTTACAACGGAAGTTCGTAAACAAGTTGAGTTGTGACCAGTCTTGGTTCGTTACTCCACTTCAAGACCAAGTTCAGAGAGAACCTCGTCAGTGATATCGATGCCTTCTGGTAATCGCAATGCGGTTCGCAAACGTATTTGCATGATTGCTGCATCGGGTGAGTTGCCTTCAAATTCACTGTCGGGTGGAATAAAGCGTAGCACCATATCGATATTGAGCCTGTCAGAAACAACGTTTACTGCTTCAAGCACTTCGTTATATGACTCTTCCATTTGTTCTGCAGCAAGTTCGCCCCGTTTCTTGATTGATGCTTGTTGAATTTGCTCAAAATTTCTGTATGCACTTTCCCATTCTTGCATTAGTGCTGGACCTTCTGGATCATCTGGCTCAAGAGATCGCCCTCGTTCCCTGATCTCATCAAGCGTTTCTCTTGCAGCTTTAAGGCTTTCCTCAAGTTCTTCGTCTAATTCATCACGAACTTCAACAAAGTGGTCAGCTTTCATGAGTTGCTCGAGCGCTTTGCCGGTTTCCATAAAACCAACAGACCAGACCTTGCTTGTTTTCTCTTCACCCCAAGAAATTCGCTCGTCACTATTTTTGACAGTTATGTCTCCATCAGATCCAGCAAGTGTGATGGAATCGATTGGTCCTAGTTTTCCGTTTTCTTCTGAACTTTGCAAAGATTGGGTGAGAACAATACTAAGAAAGAGAGAGGTTGCAATGATGAATGGAGTGAGTTTGTGTTGCATAGTTAGTCGCCTTGTTCGAGGATTGAGAGGAATGCTTCTTGGGGAATATGAACGTTGCCAATGGCTTTCATACGCCGTTTCCCCTTTTTTTGTTTTTCTAATAGTTTTCTTTTTCTTGTTATATCGCCACCATAACACTTTGCGGTAACATTTTTACGAACACTTTTCACTGTTTCGCGAGCAATAATTTTCCCGCCAATAGCTGCTTGCAGGGCAATCTCAAATTGGTGTCGATCAATTTGTTTTCGTAATTTGAGAAGAATGATCCGAGTTCTTGCAACAGCTTTATCTCTGTGACAAATCATACTGAGCGCTTCAACTGGGTCTCCGTTCACAAGAATACCAACCTTGACCAACTTGTCTGCGCGGAATTCGATGATTTCGTAGTCCATCGTTCCATATCCACGGGTGATTGATTTTAGTTTGTCATAAAAATCGTAAATGATCTCTGCAAGAGGGAGTTCGTAGTCAAGCATTTGGCGTCCGGCAGAAACAAATTTTTGTCCTTTAAAAATTCCACGACGTGTTTCACACAGCCGCATCAAGTCTCCGATATTTTCATCAGGGCAAATGATTTCTACTCGAACGATGGGTTCACAAATGTGTTTGATGAGTGTTGGGTCAGGCAAATCTGCAGGGTTGTGAATATCAATGGTAGTGTCATCGGTGAGTTCAATTCTGTAATTTACAGTAGGTGCTGTTTGGATAATTTCAGCACCGCCTTCTCGCTCTAATCTTTCTTGCACAATTTCCATGTGCAAAAGTCCGAGAAATCCACAGCGAAATCCAAACCCAAGCGCTTCGGAATGTTGTGCTTCAAATGTAAAGCTAGAATCATTGAGCCGCAATTTTTCAACAGCTTCGCGTAGTGTTTCAAACTCTGTTTTTTTGCTTCCGGTATCACTTGATGCAGGATAAAAATCACAGAAAACCATCTGCTTTGGTTCTTCATATCCCGAAAGTGGTTCACCCGCTGGGTCGGTATCAAGCGTGATCGTATCACCAACACGAACATCTTCAAGCGTTTTGATTGCTGCGACCATATATCCAACTTGGGAAGTCCCAATTTCTTGTGTAGGTGTTGGGGTCGGCGTGTATCTCCCAAGTTCAGTGATGGTAAATGTTCGACCGGTTCCCATCATGAGAATTCGATCACCTTTTTTCAGCGATCCATCAAAAATACGAAAGTAAACAACGACCCCTCGGTATTCGTCGTAGTGAGAATCAAAAATGAGCGCGCGGGTTTGTTTAATTTTTGCGGGTTCTGGTTCAGGCAAACGGCTACAAATGAGATCGAGTAACTCAATGATACCCTCGCCAGTTTTTGCTGAGCAGTTGATGCAATCTTCTGCAGGCAATCCAATCAGTTGTTCTATTTCCATCGCAACTTTGTCTGGATCGGCGGAAGGAAGATCAATTTTGTTGACAACGGGAATCAGATCGAGGTTATTTTCTATGGCAAGATAAGCGTTTGCGAGTGTTTGGGCTTCAACGCCTTGTGTTGAATCTACAACAAGCAATGCACCTTCGCAGGCTGTAAGTGCGCGTGAAACCTCATACGTAAAATCGACATGCCCAGGGGTGTCAATAAAATTGAGTTCATAATCTTCACCGTTATATGTGTGATGCACAGTAACGGCGGACGCTTTGATTGTGATGCCCCGTTCACGCTCTAAATCCATTGAGTCTAGGAGTTGGTCACGAGATTCCCGCTCAGTAACTGCTTTGGTTGCTTGTAGCAAACGGTCGGCAAGCGTACTTTTGCCGTGGTCAATATGAGCGATGATTGAAAAATTTCGAATATGCACAGAAGGGCATTCTATCGTAACGGGAGAGAGACGACCTTCTCAAGTTCATCAGTTGGCCGTGCTAGCATGTCATACTCGTCGCTGTCAGTGATAGTGCATTTGATGACTTCTCCAACGGTGCGTTTGTTTTCAGACATCACGATTGTGCACGCGTCGACATCAGGCGCTTGGTGGTACGTTCTCCCTCGATATAGATGGAGTTCGCCCTCGCCGGTTTCGCCGAGGTATTCATCAAGCAATACGTCGTATTCGCATTGCTGCTCAGCGCGTTTTACTGCAGTTTTAAAAGCGATGTCTTGTTGCAACAACATGAGCTCTTCTTCTCTAGATTGTTTTGTTTCACCTGAAACACATAACGCAGCATCAGTTTCCAGTGTTCCAGCTACTGTTCCTTCTTCTGCGGAATATTGAAAAACACCCATCGCGTCGAATTTGTGTGTACCAACAAAATCAACAAGTGCTTGGTGGTCATCTTCGGTTTCTCCCGGAAACCCTGTAATCATGGTTGTTCTAATCGCGATTCCAGGAACACGTTCGCGAAGTTTGTATAGTAAATCTGATTGTGTTTTGGACGAAACATCTCTTCGCATTGCATTGAGCATAGAATCAGAAGCGTGTTGCAATGGAATGTCAATATATTTCACCACGTGTGACAAGGAAGCAATTGCTTGAATCATCTCATCTGTAAAGTTTGATGGGTAGGCGTACATCAATCGGATCCAACCTCGAAAAGGAGCAACCGTGTTGTTAAGGGCAGTAAGCAACCCAACGAGACCTTCTTCGTAACCAATGTCGTCACCATAACTTGTTGTGTCTTGCCCGATTAGATTTAGTTCAAACACGCCTGAAGCAAGTAATTGTTTCGCCTCATCAATAATTGTATGTAGCGGTTTAGATCGCATTTTTCCGCGAATCGCTGGGATTGTGCAAAAAGCACAGTTTTGATTACATCCTTCACTTACTCGTAAATATGCCCAGTGTCTTGGTGTGAGTTGTAATCTATTGGAATCGTCTTCGGTATACCCAGCAACTTCATCATAACCACGAGCACGAGCAGCAAGCAATGCGTTTGCTGCGATCCAAGATGGCGCTTGTTCCTCTTCAATTTTTGCTTCGAGGGCGTCTACAATATGATCGCGGTCAAACACGCCGATCATCGCATCAATTCCAGGGCACCACTCTAACAATTTTGCTCGATGTCTTTGAACGAGACAGCCGGCGGCAATCACTCGTTGTACCTTTGCAGTCTCTTTGAGAGAAATTGCATCATTGATCACTTCAACAGATTCTTCCTTTGATGCTTCAAGAAACCCACATGTATTAACAATGATCGCATCTGCCTTGTTGTGGTCAGCAACTAATTCGTACCCAGCATCAATGATAGTTGCAAGCATTTGCTCGCTGTCTACAAGGTTTTTTGGGCAGCCTAGGCTTACAAATGCGATATTTTTGATTGATTTCGAACTCATGCGTAGTGCATTCTACTTGTAAAGGTTGTGCTCATCGATGTACGCAGCAACACTAGGAATCACAAGCCCGTCGATTGATTTTCCCCGTTGAACGAGAGCTCGAATTTCTGTGGAACTCAGAGCAATAGGCTCAATTGGGATGCAATCAAATCGGTCAGAGAAACTTCCTTCACGAGAAAGAAGGACAACGTGCGCAATTTTCTGAATGTCCTCATTGCGATGCCACTGATCAAACGAAGCTGCCTGATCTTCACCGATAAGGAGTGTAAGATTGACCTCTTCCTCGGACTGTTGTTGCAACTCTTCTAGCGTGTCGATGGTATAACTTGTTCCACCCCGATCAAGTTCTATGGTGGAGATAGTTGCCCACTGACAATTTGTAATGGCTAGTTGAAGCATTGCCAGTCGATCTTGGGCAGAACTTTGTTGATGCGATTTTTTAAAAGGACTTCTTGCGGCGATGACAAATAAAACTTTGTCACATTCAAGATGTAACATTGCTTCCTCAACCAAAGAGGTGTGTGCAATGTGCGGTGGATCGAAAGTGCCTCCAAATACAAGGATTCGTGTCATGAGGAATTATTCCGAACACAATTATCTATCAGCCTGACGTTACCTACTTTTGCAGCGATGAGTGCTCGAATCGGTTTGCCATGCACTGGCTCTAAGAGTGTAGTTTCGTCGCGAATCACAGCGTATTCAACATCAAGGCCGTGCTGATCGAGCATCTCGACCATCTTTTTTTCGGTTGGTTCGTTGAGCGCTTGGTGAATTGCTAAGGCTTGCGTTCGTTGGTCAGTTGTTAGAAATACGTTTCGGCTACTCATAGCGAGCCCATCATCATCCCGAATGTTAGGAGCGCCAATGATGTGTAGGTTTTTCCAACGCTCTTTATATTGTTGCACCATCTGATGAATGACAAGAAATTGTTGATAATCTTTTTCGCCAAAAATAGCGGCAGTTGGTTTTACAAGATCAAATAATCGCGCGACAGCAAGGCATACACCGCGAAAGTGTCCAGGTCGGCAAGCATCTTCTAGCTGTGGTTCGGTGGCAGCGGGGGGCAGGGTAATCGTTTGATTTGAGTTTGGGTACATCGTTTCGACGGAAGGGGCGAAGACAACATCAGCACCCGCACTCTTGGCAAACCGAGAATCCTGGTCTAGAGATTTTGGATATGTCTCATAATCTTCATGTGGAGCGAATTGCTCTGGATTCACAAAAATACTGACAACCACAGGAATGTGAAACCGCTTGGCTTCCCTGATGAGTGAGAGGTGTCCCTCGTGCAAAGCGCCCATGGTTGGCACAAAAGCACAATTTTCATATTGGGCTAGATCTGCAATTTCAGAAATGATGTCCATGCATGTATTGTCGCCTTCAAACCTCTTTTTCGCTACCGCTTGGACCTGGCACTTGGATCTGGCACCGTTCGGGGGTGGCAAGGTAATGCTATAATGGTATTCTTGAATAGGTTTTAGTTATTTAGGAGTCAACCATGCCAGTCAAAATTACAGATTCAGCAGCGAGAGAAATAAGTAACATTATGAAACAACAAGACTTATGTCTTGAATCTACACATTTGCGTGTCGGTGTGAAGGGTGGTGGATGCTCAGGTTTTAGTTACATTCTTGACCTTACTGAGACGAAAAAAGAAGGTGATGAGCAATGGGACTTCACATTTGAGATCGAAGGCAATAATCTTGATCTTAGAGTGATTTGTGATCCAAAAAGTTACCTTTATTTGAATGGAACCACCGTTGATTTCAAAGATGAAGTCATGGGCAGAGGGTTTGTCTTTGATAATCCAAACGCAAATGCCACTTGTGGTTGTGGAAGCAGCTTTTCAACATAAAGCAAAAACTCGTTTGCCGTGGATTCGTTCTATGATGCGAGTCATGTTCGTACCCACCCCGCAATATATAGAGAGAGAACAATGAAAATTCAAACACTAGTGATCACAATACTGATCTCGATGTTGTGTACGTACCAATCCGCCAATGCAGCGAAGACTGACCACTACAACTCCTTACAAACGATTACCTATTCTGGTTCAGCGGATTCATTTCAACAAAATCTTCGCGCCATTGTTCGCAGCACGACGTTTAGTGAAGATGACATGTTGAAATATCGAATGGCTTTTGAAGGTGGTATCTCATACCCATCAGAATCAAACCCGACGCTTGCAGCGTCAGAAGAAGTGATCGTAGTTCAAAACAGTGGAGGTAAACTCGAAACGTCTTCGCCTTCACTCTCAAGAGCAGTGTCGGTCATTAACGAAGGTGTGAATTGGGCCACAACTCATTCCTTGCCTGAAAACAAACAACTAAGGATTCCAATTGATCTTGGGAATGGTGTTACTAGCTATTCCATGATGACTTTTGATTCAGAGCCGGTCAATATTGGCGCAGGTGATGACACAAGATTAGTAACAGTCAGGACAGCCCCAAGGCGGGTGAGTGGTCGAAGTGGGGTTTTTACATGTCAATATGATTCTATGTTTATTTACTCTCCAAAAGATGATCAGCTATATCAATCTACGTCGGTGTTTATTGCAAAAAGTGGAAGTGAACAGTTGCGAATTGAAGAACAAACATTTTTGACAGCGAAAAATGGTGGCGAACCTCGATTTTCGCTAGTTTCCTACGAAAACCGTTTGGGTACATTTATAGGGAGTGCATCCAATGCTGAGATGATAACGCCTCCACCACCGTGGGCGATTGAAGCAATTGCAGCTCGTGAAAGTTTATATTGTTCAGGTAAAGCGATTGTGTATCAAAAAACAAACTGGGTTTTTGTGAGTGCATTTATTGCAAATACAACATATTCATTGATGAATTATGCGTGGAATGCTGTAGCTGGAGAAACGCTTGTCACTTCAATAAGCAAAAGCAATCCAGAAATTGGGTCGCGGCTTCAGCACATAGATATTGAAACAATTTCTTGTACTCAGCACGCTGCAATCGAGGCAGGTCAATTACAACTAGCTTCCACAGTAGCGAGCGAATCTGCGGCGCTTGGTGCAAAGCAAGTTGCGATTATTCCTGATGCAAAACCCGCACCTCCAAGTCCTGCCCCCGCACCTGTTGCAGCAGCAGGAACAAATTGGGTAACAACTGCGCTGATCATCGGT
>JABHZL010000053.1 GCA_018656645.1 Phycisphaerae bacterium | reverse complement strand
GGCCCTGTTGTATTCGCGTGGCGAGGTGGTGTCGGGTTTACAATCGGTTCTTCTAAATCAAAGATCGTAGAGAAGTATGGCAAAGATGCTTCTGAAATGACAGATGCCCAACTCGATGAACATGGTTTAAGTGAAACGGAATATTCACTCCGGCTTCTGCCTATCGGTGGTTTTGTCAGCATGCTCGGACAAGAAGATGGAAAGCCTGATGCAGTTTCAGAAGATCCTAGAAGTTACAATAAATGTCCTATCGGTAAACGAATGGTCGTTGTTTCTGCAGGCGTCATCATGAATCTGTTATTAGCAGCAGTCTTGTTTGTCGGGTGTTTTCAATTTGGTGTTCGTTTTGAAGCGCCGGTCATAGGGCAGGTCATTCCAAACTCGCCAGCGGCTGAAGCCGTTGCAAGTAATGGCACATATTTACTCTCCGGTGACACGGTTGTGTCCATTAACGGCGAACCTGCTTCAACATTTACAGACATACAAATTGCTGGAGCAATGGCTAAGCCGGGGGAGCCAGTCGTACTTTCAGTGCAACGTGCTGGTGTTCAGGGCACCTTGGATTTTGAAATGACTCCAAGGAGTGTGTCGCAGGAAGGATTGCTTGAACTTGGGTTGTATCCCGCTTCATCTTTGACTATTCCTCAGGGCGAGACAGGAAAGGAAGTGGTTTCTTATCTCACTGCTTCGTATCCAATTTTAAAAGATTTAACGGGTGGATCACAACTTGTTAGCATTGATGGCGTTGACGTTTCTACTTGGACAGAACTTGATGCAGCAATCCAGCGTAGTGATGGACAACCGTTAATCACAAGTTGGCATAGCGGACACACTGTTGATGAAATTAAAATAACGCCAATACCTTCTTTTGAACAATTTAATTCTGTATCTATGGCGCCTGATCATGGTTTACTAGGTTTGTGCCCACTGCCACTTATTAAGTCGGTTGTTGAAGGAAGTGCGAATCAGGAAGTACTCCAAAGTGGAGATGTCATCGTTGGTGCCAACAGGGTGGAATACCCAAGACAAGCCCAACTGCGTGATTTGTTGACAGCCTATACAGCTGAGACAATGTCGTTACGCGTTTTAAGAAACAAAGCAGTTGTAGATCTACAAGTACACATTGTTGCAGGAAAACTTGGTGTACTCCTCTCAGATGCTTGGGATGTGCCTTTAGTTTCTCAACCAATACAAGAGGTGGTGATAAATGGTAAGAAGAGACCTACAGTTGTTGCACAGAAGCAAATTCTTGGAGGGTCGACGCTTGTTGCCTTGAATGGTCAGAAAATTGCAGACTGGTTTGCATTTAGAAAATTGATCGATGCATCGAGCGGTGCTTTGAATCTAGAGTTGCACTCTCCAATTGAGGAAGCACCACCTGTAACAGTTGCGATCACGCTCACACCAGAGCAGAAGCAAGCTATCCTAAGTCTTGGTAAGACAACTCCGTTGATTCCTGCTTTGTTCGAGCCACTCTATGTGGTTCGAAGTAGTGGGGGTAATCCACTTGTTGCACTTCAAATGGGAATAGATGAGACTGTGAATATGGTCGTCATGACGTATCTCACGATTGATCGTTTACTACGAAGAAGTGTAGGTGTAGATCAACTACGTGGTCCTGTTGGGATTATCCATATTGGTTCTCGAATTGCTGACAGGGGCATGAGTTACTTACTTTTTTTCCTTGCAATTATTAGTGTAAACCTTGCAGTTCTTAATTTCCTGCCTTTGCCAATTGTAGATGGTGGCCTTTTCCTGTATCTCTTGTACGAAAAGTTCAGAGGAAAGCCCCCATCAGTTGCTTTTCAAAATGCGGCTGCAATGCTCGGGCTCGGAATGATTGGTATTCTTTTCGTCGTGACGTTTTACAACGATATTCTTCGATTGGTCGGCTAAAACTATTTTGTTAAAGTGGGGGATTTGTGCAGTTTGTGCTGTGCATTATCTCATTGAATAGGACATCTATATCAAAGGCAAGAAGCATTTACGGCGATGAAATAGGGTAGGTACACACCCCAAAGGATCTAAGGAATCTAGCACACATGCGAACACAATTTCACACTGATGATCAGATGCGACGACGAGTATTCATTGTCGAAGGAGATCCGATCGTGGCGCAGCATCTTGTTGCAGCATTATTGACAGGAGAAAAGCAACAACTTGACTCTGGGAGAATTGGTGCAAGTGAAATGGTTGAGTGTACTGTTGTGTCTTCACAAAGAGAATTTTTGGAATCAGATCCTGCACTGTGGGATATTGTCATTACTGCGTCTAATTTGCATGATGGAAATGGTTTTGAAATACTTTCGTTTGTGCAAGGATTGCGACCAGATGTACCAGTTATTTTGACTGGAGATCCAGATGAAGCAGATGGTGCAGTCGAAGCGATTCGAGCTGGTGCAGCGGATTATCTGATGCTGACAGGGCATGAAATGATTACGCTTCCTGTGACAATACAAAAATCCTTAGCCCTACAAGTCATTCGTAGTGAGAACGATGATTTGCATGCAGACCTTAGCCAATCGTTGTCTGAACTTGGAGTAGCAAATCGTGAATTACAATTAATG
>JABHZL010000098.1 GCA_018656645.1 Phycisphaerae bacterium | reverse complement strand
CAACACATCGTAGAAGCTGTCGGACTCACTAAGATTTTTAAAGATTTTTGGATGCGTTCAAAAGCAAAGGCCGTTGATAACCTTTCATTTCACATCGAGAAGGGCGAGCTCTTTGGTTTACTTGGTCCAAATGGATCAGGAAAAAGTACAACGATCAAATTAATTCTTGGCCTCTTGAATAGGACCAAAGGCCGTCTCACTGTATTTGGACGAGAGCCACATGATGTCTCTGTTAAAAAATTTATAGGCTTCCTTCCTGAGGAATCATATTTATATCGCTATCTCAATTCACGAGAGACATTAGATTACTATGGCCGGCTGTTTGGACTTGAACGAGCGACAAGACGCAAACGAATTGAAGAACTGCTTGAATGGGTTGGTCTTTCACAAGTTGCCCATAGACCAGTTGGAGAATTTTCAAAGGGAATGATGCGACGGATCGGCTTGGCACAAGCCCTTATTAATGACCCTGAATTTTTAATATTGGATGAACCAACAAGTGGATTGGATCCAATTGGCACAAAACAAGTGAAAGATCTATTAGTAGAACTTCGTTCGCGTGGAAAGACTATTCTTCTCAGTTCTCATTTATTGGCTGATGTAGAAGACGTGTGCGATCGCATGGCAATTTTATATGGTGGAAGTATCCGTGCAGAGGGGACAGTTGACGAACTTTTGACTGATTCATCTCACACTGTGCTGCAAGTTCCACGTATTCAAAACGAAAACACAATTACGCAAATAGAGAAAGTTTTGATGCAAAATGAGGGTGTTTCAATTGAATCAGTTTCTGAACCTCGCCAGAAATTAGAGTCACTCTTCCTCACTATTGTTGAGAAAGCAAAACTTGAGCAAGCTTCTACGAGTGGCGCCCTTCATGGCGGCGATACTGCATCATTCCTTCGAGGCGACGCCAAAGGTGATGTCCTAATTGATCAATTAGTACAAAGCAAGGAAGCAGGCTCGCTTCCTGAGGAACACACCGAACAGCAACCAGAAAATGAAGCACCTGAAATACTTGAAGAACTTGTCAAAGATAAAGATACTAAAAGTTTTGTGAAGGAAGCTCGCACTGAAATCGACGCTCCTAAGGGGGCTGATTCTTCTGTAATCGATTCACTTTTAGACGAGCAATCGGACGACAGCCAAGGCGATTCGTGAACTACCTCAAGAATATACATCTTTGGTTGATGCGTGCGCAGCATCGCACAATTGTAAGAATTGTTGCAACTGTCCTGATAGTTGGTGCAATTTCAGCATCGTTTACACCAGTTTTGAAAGTAAGCCACCGACTCCATAGTGATCGCACAGCAATCCAAGAAGCACTCTCCGGTCCTGATCAGCGCATTGTTGGCAAGCAACTGCAAGAGACGGGCTTTATAACAATCGATGGCAAAGAGTTTGGACACGAACGTTTAAAGGGATTTCAAGTATTAGATGAGAATGGGGATATTTCTAATCCAACATCAGTGACGTGGTATGTCATTTCAACTGAGATTCCTCCATGGCTACCTAAATGGATGCTCAGAAGTCTTGGAACGACTTGGCTTATTGCTGCAATAGGTGTCGTTTGGGCAGTTACATCAATTTGGCTTGGGCTTTTAGTTCCATTGATTTACGCCACGGTTGGGTCAACTTGTGCTTGGCTCCTATTTTCCATGTTCGGGATGCATGGGCTTTCGTTGGCTGTTCCCGTCATTGGGTTGCTTGCATTTACGTTTTCGCTCTTGCTTCGAATTTTAGAATTTATTTTGAGTTCTCCTAAACAAATCACGACAATTGCAAGAGGTCTCTTACTTGAAGCATCGCGAACTCGCCTTTCACTTGCTTTTATTTCCATTTTGTTAATCCTCCTGCCACTAATTCCTTATTGGCTAGATCCAACTTCTCCATTGCGACATCGTTTACAAACAATGCTTAGCAGAAGCCTTGGGATGACATTTGCAATAGCCGCTTGTCTTACAGTATTACTAGCTTGCGCAACGGTTGCTTTTGAAATTCGCGACCGTCAAGTGTGGCAAGTGATGACCAAACCTGTCAATAAATTTGGGTACTTGTTTGGTAAGTGGGTTGGCATTGTCGCATTAAATGCGACTATTTTGTCTATTGCAGGACTTAGCATTTTTATCTACATTCAATACTTGCGTGCTCAGCCTGTAGCTTCAGGCATGCAAGGCGAATTAGATCGATTGGCAGTCGAAGAAGAAGTTCTTACTGCGAGAGTTTCCGCCGAACCAGTCTATCAAGTGCTCACTTCTGAGCAACTTAGTGCAAGGGTGGATTCAATTATTGAAGCAGATCCAGATTTACGGGATCTAGAGAGTATCCAGATTCCTTTACGAAGAAAAATACGCTCGGAAGTACAGGAACAATTTTTAGCGAGCCAGCGTTCAATCCCGCCAGGGAATCAAGGCAGTTTTTATCAACAAACATATACTTTTACTGGTCTAGGTGCTGCCAAAGATCTCGATGCTCCGATTGCGTTCCAATATCGGTTTTACATATTGGAATCGAACGAACATGAAGTGCACAAAGCAGGTTTTGTTTTTAATAACGAACCTGCAACTCGCCAAACAATTAAATTTGTTCCCACAATGACGCACGTCACCCTTATACCTTCAAGTTTTGTAGATGATGAGGGCAACCTCAAAATATCAATTTACAATTTCTACCAACCGCCTGAGGGGAAAGAGGGCAGAGGTTCAATCAGTTTTGATGCTGACGGGCTAAAAGTACTCTATAGAGTTGGAGAATTCGAACCAAACTTTTTACGAGCCATGATTGTACTGTGGATCAAACTTGCGTTTCTTGCAGCTATTGGTATCTCAGTTGCAACGTTTCTTAGTTTTCCAGTTGCTACTCTCGTTACATTTACTATTTTTGCCAGTGGTCTTATGGCGCCATGGCTTTCAGAATCACTACTTCTCTACTTACCACCTCTGACAAGTGAAGTCGATTTCGGAGATATTGGAATGGTGATTCAATGGGGGTTCGAGAATATCATTCGCGGCATTGCTTCTTTCCTCGTCTACATGCTCCGTGGTTTTGGTGAACAGCAACCAACAAGTCAGTTGGTGCAGGGGATGTTTATTTCCTGGGGTTCAGTATTTCACGGTTTCCTATCAATTTGCGTCCTCTGGTCAGGTTTCGCAATTGCAATAGGAACAATTGTGCTAAGGAAACGTCAACTCGCAATTTATAGTGGTAGTGGTTGAGATGAATAGAGACCGAATCACACAATTTGTTGCCGCAGGAGTTGCAGCGATCTCCATGACTACTGGAGGCGTTATGTTGCCAAGTATCATTGATGATGCTGAGCGAAGCACACTTCGATATTCCAATAATGCCGTTGAGGGTGCTCCAGATTGGGTAAACACGTTGGGAATGTCAATTGGTGCTTTGCGCGGATTGATGGTTGATTACCTATGGATCAAAATCAATCGCATGAAAGATGCTGGCCTTTTTTATGAAGTCATGGCAGATGCGGAATTGATTACAAAACTCCAACCACGTTTTTCACAGGTCTGGGTTTTTCATGCACATAACATGGCCTACAACATTTCAGTTGCAACCAATACCTTGGAAGAGCGCTGGGAATGGGTTAATGCAGGAATTCGCCTGCTTCGTGAAAAGGGATTGGTTGCGAATCCAGACGACATGGTCTTGCACAAAGAACTTTCGTTTTTCTTTGGTCATAAAATCGATGGCAATAGTGATGACGCACATATGTATTACAAGCGTCTCCTTGCAGATGAATGGAATACTTTACTAGGAACTCCTCCTGATAGTTGGGATAATAGAACTGCTGCAATGAAACGTATTGCCGATGCCCCTCGCTCTATTAAGGAAGCAATTCTTGCAGAACCTACCGTTGAGAATTTAGTTGAACGAATTGATGCCGATCTCGCCTCTTATCGCGGGCAAGGAGAATTGCCAATCAGTTTCGGTTTATTGGAGGATATTTCCCAGCACGAAGCAATTTCACAGTATTCCATGGTTGCCAGAACCCTTGGTTTAGAACAGGCGCTTCGATCACAGTCTCCTTACTACAATGCGCTCGAAGCAATCATTGATGACGCACAGTACGAGAATGCTTGGCCTGTTCTCATGCAATATCTTCGGAATAAGATTTTGCGAGAAGAATACAACATGGATCCTGACCTCATGTATGAATACACGAGGGATTTAGGTCCTATCGATTGGCGTCACCCACAAGCGCACGCCTTGTACTGGGCTAGAAGAGGTGCAAATGTTGGCGAGGGGCGACACGAGTCTAACGAAATATTCAAAACTCTCAATACAGATCGGATGCAACTCCACGCACTACAATCATTGGCTCGTACAGGACGTATTTCTTTTGACCCGTTTTCTAATGAAGTGCCAGGAAGATTCCCAGATCCACGGTTTATCGATGCAATCATTGGTGACGATGATCATGAAGGTCTCTGGGATGAACTGTATCAAAAACACTATTTTGTTCGTGGTGCTGGCAGCGATACCTTTACATCCTTCTTAAAGAACTTTTTAGGTTCCGCCGTTCGCGAATGGTATCGCCAAGGTGAGTTAGACCGCGCCCAAGCATTGCTTGATCACTTAGATGAATATTTTGGCAGCGGTGCTTCTCCACCTAATAACTCGTATGCAATCCCACTTGATATTTGGGTGAAAAACAAAACGCAAGGGGAATACGATCGACAACCGTTACTTGCTGTGAGTGATGTTGCGGCATCTTTGCGTTATGCTTTCAGGGCGGGTGTTGCGCAAAAACGTCCAGAGTTGTACCAAGATGCTTTGAAATTTGCAAAACAGGTCACTGAATTTTTCAAATCAAATGACTTCAATGATTACACAACCAAGTTTGGTACCGGCAGAATCAAAGATATTATTGGCGCAATTGAGGATAGTGCGCAACTATCCTTCCAACAAGTCATGACCGATTCTATGATCCCTCTTGAAGAAAGAATGGTAATTTGGTCAGGCATCGATACACTCGAACAGGGGTTACGACCACGAGTGTATGATCGTGTGATGCCCGTTATTGAAGAACAATATTTGAGACACCCTATTAGCAAAAACACACCATTTTCTGTCGCATTCCCAGAACCACCAGGACTTGACGCTTGGCGGAAAAAACTCGCACAAGAACGGGCTGCAAGAGAAGGTGTCTCAGGTGATCGAGAAGTCACTGGCACAATTAAGCGACAATAAGGAAACGCACAAGTTTATGAACAGTTACGGGGGGTCGTGCCCACAACCTCCAAATGGATTACATCGGAGAATTCGATATAGTGATTTTACAAATCCTCTACATCCGCCGTATTTTTTCAATGCTTCGATTGCATAATCTGAGCAGGTAGGTTGAAAGCGACAATGTCCACCTAGAAATGGGCGCAATGTAATTTGATATAACCGTACGAACAGTATGAAAAAATGTGCAAGGATCGAGGGAGTTGCTTTTATTTGTTCTTGCATTGATCATCGTACTCTTGCAATACAGCATGCAATAATTTTTCAATGGATTCTAAAGAAAGATTTTCATGCTTGTGCATTGTCACTACAAGGTCATACCCAGAAGGCACATCATGTTGTATAAGTCTAAATGCTTCACGAAATTGCCGTTTGAGTGTATTACGAGTTGGTGCGGTGCCAACTCTTTTTGGAATAGAGAGCCCGATACGAGAAATAGCAAGACCATTAGGTTTTGCGTGAAACATGAGAGCAGAAGTTCTTCTACACATTGTGTGTGCGTACACTGCATCGAAGTCCTTCTTCTTTGTGATACGCAGGGATCTAGGAAAAGAGAAGCGAACCGGTATCACTGGTCTACATCCGCATCAAGAGCTTTCTGATAGCGAGCCATTAATCTCGATCGAGTTAGTAACCCTGTGATACTATCACTTTCATCAAGCACCACGAGAGATTGGACATCACTTCTTGAGAATTTATCAAGTATCACATCGAGGGTTTCTTCGAGTGAAATAGTAGGAAGATCATGTCGTGTTAATTCACTGACTTGCAAGAGAGGAATAGATTCTCGATATACAAGAGCTTCTCTAAAATCATCAGAAACAACCATGCCCGCATAGTGACCACTACTATCAGTAACAACGAAATCGGATGTGCCAGTGTGCTCCATTAGTGTCAAGAGTTTTTGTGCAGAGTCTGATTCGTATACGACAGTTGCAGTTTTTAACTGAACATCTTGTGTCGTTAGACGTCGCAAAATCGTAAGATCACTCATAGCCCCCAAGCGTACTCCAAGACGTGATAGTTTAAATGTGTACACGCTGTCTCGCGAAACAAATCGTGAGACAATGGTGCCTACAACTGCAGCAAACATAAGGGGCAAAATGACTTCGTAACTTTGTGTAACTTCATACACGATTAAAATTGCGGTGAGCGGCGCATGCGTTGTTGCTGCAACCAAAGCTGCCATTCCTACGAGTGCAAAATACGCAGGCGAAGTATCAGGAAACCAACCAAAGGAGTGGACGGCATATCCAATGCAACCCCCACACGAGGCCCCAATGAGAAGGGAGGGGGCAAACAAGCCGCCTGCTCCACCTGACCCGACAGTTACACTTGTTGCAACAAGTTTTACAAGTGCGAGGAGTATCAAACCAGAGATGAATGGCATCGCAGTGTGTAAGTCACCAGTTTCAGCGTTAGAAAAATACGTTGCAGGATCCAAAAGATGTTTAATGTTCGGATAACCATTTCCGTAGAAGTTAGGTATGTCTTGTGCATTACTTACCCAATATGCAGTAATCCCAATGACTCCAAGAATAATTGCTCCAATAAATGGACGAACGATCAATGGTATTTTGGTCGCTACGAATGCTCGTTCAGTGTAATCAAGTGTTTTAACAAAAAGGACACCTAGAAGCCCGCAGGTTAAACCAAGGACAAGGTAGACTGGAATTTGGGTAATACTAAAGTGTAGACCTTCGTGGAAAAAATTGTCACCTACTTCAAAGAGCGCGGTGTCGCCAAGCAAGCCTTGCGTGGTTGCGGATGAGACCACAGCAGCGATGACAATTGGCGTGAAAGTACGCAATGAAAAATCACGCAACAGCAATTCCATGACGAAAAAGATGCCAGCAATTGGTGCATTAAAAACTGAGGCTAAACCAGCTGCAGCACCGCAGCCAAGGAGGGTTCCTGTATGTTGAGAACCAGTCCCAAGCAGCCTCGATAGGTTAGAGCCTACAACAGCTCCAATTGTGACAATTGGACCTTCAGCGCCTGCTGAGCCACCAGAGGCAATTGTCGCGGTAGAAGCAAGCCACTTGCGAACGCCGATTTTTAATGAAAGTTGACCTTTCTTGCGTTGTACTGCATAGATGACTGAAGTTACTCCTGGGCCTACTCCTTCATGTTTCAGTAAGGCGATCAAGATTCCTGTGATCAGTCCACCGATAGAAGGCCCAAATAAGATGAGCCAAAATAGATGAGGGGAATCATGCAATTGATCTGCGAAAAATTCGGATTGGCGGAGTGGCCAAATAAACAAAACGGCCGCAATGCCCATAAATAAGCCAATAAGAGCGGCAACGAGGTAAAGATACCAGTCGCGGTCAAAGCCAAGGCGAATGCCTATGCGGCGTAAGTATGAAGCCATAAAACGATTCATGTAAGGGGTGCCTATAAGATTCGCGGCATACTACCACAGAGGAGGAGTACGCTATTTGCACTGAAACCTAAAATTAGGGTATAATCATCTATTCAGCCAATTGGTAGCCACGATACGGTCGTCGAGGTGTAACTTATATGGTATCCAAGGAACGAAAACAATGATTGAAGCATTACGAAGTGATGATATTGTCCGCAAATGCGGAGGTAGGTTTAAGTTAACTGCACTCATTCAACATCGCCTACGCGAGTTGATCGTTGATGGTGCACGTCCATTGATTGAACGAGATGGGCGTACAGATTTAGAATTAGTCATCGAAGAAATCGTACAAGATAAAATTACTGCTGACTACTCTCAATCAGGCTATGTATTTAAGCAAACTGTTGGTGCTAAAAAATATACATAACGATGCCTGACCATGTATCGCAGAGCGAAGAGCTTCTCGTTGGGCGTCATGTCCTGATCGCCTTAACTGGTGGAATTGCTTGCTATAAAATCGCATCACTTGTTAGCAGCCTTGTGCAAGTCGGAACAACAGTAGATGTTGTGATGACAGATGCGGCTACTCGGTTTATTGCACCCCTTACATTCGAATCTTTGACAGGGCGACAAGTCTACGATTGCCAATGGAAACAGGGTGATATCCTGACCCCACTACATATACAACTTGCTGAACAGGCAGACGCTGTGCTCATCGCGCCTTGCACGATGAATATGCTTGGTAAGTTAGTTTCTGGTATTACCAATGATCCAGTTTCGCTCACAGTATCAGCCGTTGACAGGACAATGACGCCTGTGATCCTTGCACCTGCTATGAACGTCACTATGTTCGGGCAACCTGCAACTAGGCGTAATATTGAAACTTTGAAAGGTGATGGTTTTACTGTCCTTGAACCTGAGGATGGGTGGCAAGCGTGTAAATCCTTTGGCAAGGGGCGGCTTCCTGAAACCGAAACCCTCTTTGAAGCCATCCAAAACTGCTTTGCATAGTTTTTTGTATTGACTCAACTCATTTTTAATGTCATACTTCAACCATGAATGACAGGGGGAGAAAGTGCTTCAATGAAGAAATTTGTACTACTATCAACATTGTGTATCATGACTACCTCACTTTTTGCTGTGGGAGATACTTCTCCAACTGGTAGTCGTTTGCATCAGATCCCCACTACAATTGAAACACCACGTACGTTAAAAGCTACGTTCAGATCAATTAAACCAAAGGAAGGTCAGGTTAAGGGAAGTACACGAGGTGAATGCCCATCGAATCCTGTTTCTTTAACTGATAGCGATTTTCAACCAGGTCAATATGTATTACAAGCAGGATTCGCGCAAGGTGAAACGCTCGCAGCAAGTTTTGATGTTCCAGCTGAAGAATTTCCAATCAGAGTAGATATTGCTGAAGTGCTTTTTGCTACGAGTAATACGAATGTACAAACGACAACGCATTGGTCAATCTATGTTTGGGATGGGTCCCCTGATACTGGTATTTTGATTGCACATTACTCAAGTGACAATATTATCTTGCCTCACTTAGTGATGCCTCCGGGAACCTCTGGCACTATCATCTCAGTCTCTGTTGATCCAGGAGACCCGGAGCAAATATACATTTACAACGATAGTGGTCAAAACAAGTTCACCGTTGGGTTTGGAATTGATCAACATCACAACCCCGGTACTCCATGTACGTCATCGCCCCCAACCAACAGCAACGCTTTTCCTACGACAGATATTAGTGGTCTTCAATTTCCACAAGACAATTGGATTGACGCTATCTCAGGACCTTGGTGTGTTTGTGGTGAAGGATGGTTTACTTTTCAAAATTTCCCAAGTTTTTGTACGCCAAGTGGTGACTGGGTGCTTCGTTCTGCCTATACGTCTGTTAACTGTACAGTTGAGCCAGCAGCATGTTGCGTGGTAACAGAATGTTTTGATTTAACACCTGGTGATTGCGCAGCACTTGGAGGAATTTTACAAAGCCCTGATACTACTTGTGCAACGTATGTGTGTGGCCAAGGTGAAGGAGCTTGTTGTGTTGAAGTTACTGGTGCTTGTGTAGAGTTCAACGTTAATGATTGTTATCTCGTGGGTGGAATTCACATGGGAGAAGGCACGCTTTGTGCAGATACCACATGTTTCCCAGAAGGTGCATGTTGTCTTTCAAGTGGCAATTGCATTGGGCCAGTATCTCCAGAAGACTGCGCCGCAGTTGGCGGTCTCTTTCAAGGCAATGCAACAACCTGCGCATCAGCCAATTGCCCGCAACCAGTCGGTGCTTGCTGTGGCGTTGGTTTTTGTCTTGACTTAACAGAAGGCGAGTGTCTTGCTGTTGCAGGCGAATGGGCTGGTATAGATTCAACTTGCGACGATCCAGCAATATGTGGTGGAGATTGCCCAGAGGATATTAATGGTGATGGAGAAATTGACGTTAACGATCTCCTAGAAATTGTCGGTGGCTGGGGATCAAGTGATCCTAACCTTGACATTGATGGAAATGGTGTTGTAAATACTGATGATTTACTTGCAGTGATTGCAGCGTGGGGCGCTTGCGAGTAACCTGCACATAATGTCATCAGCTCGCAAATGTACAGTTTTTACTTTTACACTTACAGATAAGCCTGGTCAGTTGTTGTATCTTAGTAACAGGTTGCGAATGGCTGATATCACTCTCCGTTCGTTTTGGGCAACAAGTAACGATGATGGAACTTCAACCCTCCGTTGTATTGCAGAACGTGACGCGCAATTTAGAGATTTCTCGCACTCAGCTGAGCTACATGTTACAGAAGAACAAGCCATTTTGATTGTTTCTCATGAAATTGCTGGTGGATTTCTCCGTATACTTGAAAAGTTGGCATCAGCTGAAATTAATATCGGTGACATTCATGCTGTTACTCTTAAGGACCAACAAGGTTGGGTTGTTTGGACCGACGAAGAACAATTAGATTTGTTAATTGATTTAATTGATTAGATCTTATTACAAAGAAACATAAAAAAAGTGGCAACGCTCATAAGAACGTTGCCACTTGCGTAATTAGATATTCAAAGATTACATATCAGTTTCGTCTTCGTCATGCTGATCAATAAAACTAGATAAACGCCGTTTACGAACTGGATGCTGCAATTTACGTATTGCTTTTGACTCGACCTGTCGCACTCGTTCTCTTGTCACTTTAAATATGCGGCCTACTTCTTCAAGAGTGTAGGTATATCCATCTCCGATGCCATAACGTAATTTTAGAATTTCTCGTTCACGATATGTCAACGTTTTTAGAACATCGTTAATTCTCGATCGAAGCATTTCACTCGTTGCAGTTTCAGAAGGCGCTTGCTGGCGTTCGTCTTCAATAAAGTCGCCAAACTCTGAATCTTCTGATTCACCAACAGGGCGGTCGAGACTCACTGGGTGCCGAGAAATTTTCATAACGCGTTTAGTTTCTTCAAAACTCATGTCCGCTGCCAATGCAATTTCTTCAAGCGTTGGTTCTCTGCCAACCTCTTGTAGAAGTCGTTTTTGAATTGCACGAAGTTTTGACATTGTTTCAATCATGTGCACGGGAACGCGGATCGTTCTAGCGTGGTCTGCGATCGCACGAGTAATAGCCTGACGGATCCACCATGTAGCATAGGTTGAGAATTTATAGCCACGACGATACTCATACTTATCAACAGCACGCATAAGGCCAGTGTTGCCTTCTTGAATAATGTCTAGGAACGGCAACCCTCGATTGCGGTATTTTTTCGCGATAGAAACAACAAGTCGCAAGTTTCCGCCAGACAGGTCACGCTTACCTTGTTCGTATTCTTCGAACACAATTTCAATTTTGCGTAATCTTTGAGCGAGAAAATCAGGTTCTTCAAGAATAAGTCCTCGAAGACCGCTCATTTCTTCGTTCATAACGATAATGTCATCTGGATCAAATTTTGAATTCGCCTTCTTTGCATTATGCAAGTCACGGTCGATCTGACGGAATTTCTTTGATATGGATTGTAATTTACGTAGCAATGGTTGGATTTTTGCAGTGCGTAAACAGCACTCTTCCATCAATGAAGCAATTTTACGACGACGAGCTTGCATGACTACACGTGCCTCTTCTAGATCACGTTTCTTCATGCCGCCTACTTCGCAACGATTCCACTCTTCTTCATTCAGATCAAGGAGCGCCTTCATCGTGATTAGGTTGACAGGAATTCTTGCTTTTACAGTTTCCTTTGCGCCTTCAACAGCTGTTGAAATTCTCATGGTTCGATCAAAAGGCAATTTGCCAGCATGCACAAGTTCAAGTATTTCAATTGCTTGGCGTGCAGCGTAGTCAGATTCAAGAACGAGACGCCTGAAAACCATACGAGTAGATTCGATTTTCTTCGCAAGACGTATCTCTTCTTCACGAGTGAGTAGCGAAATGCTACCCATTTGTGTGAGATACATTCGGATCGGATCGTCAATTCTTCGAGATGAACTTTCTTCAAGTGCTTGAGCGATCGCGGCTTGTGTTTCTGCTTCATCAAGAAGCTCGTCGCCATCATCCATGTGTAACTGGCTACGTTTGTTTGTTTCGTCGTCTTCAGCCGCTTCCATGGCGACTATTTCTGGAGTTTTCCAAGGCGTGTCACGCTTAAAACGGAGAATAGTTTGCAAAGGCATTTTGTGCTGTTTCCAGCCACGTCGCATGCGATCATCTTCTCCAATCAATTCGACATCGAGTGCTTTTAGAAGCACGAGCAATTCATCAATTTTTTCTGGGAATAACAGCTCATCAGGTAATGCCCAGTTCAATTCCTCATAACACAACCAGCCACGTTCAGCGCTTACATGTAGCAAGCCGAACATGTTGGGATGTGTCGTTCGGATCGTTGGAAGCGAACCAGTTTTAGTTTTGTTTGTTACGGTCAAAGTACGGTCTCCTAATTAAAAGATTGATCACATAGGTGGTTTGGAAGTGCAGCCAGTCGTTTTTTGTTGTCGCATTGATTCCAGGGCAAGTTGTGCTGCTTCAGCACGCTTTTCTGGATCTACGACCTGTTTGACTTGGTGTACTTGGTTATTTATCGATTGGTTTTTAAGTTTTTCATTAAACGCATGAAGCGTCGTTGTAATTGCAAGCATGACGCTTCCAGTTTCTTCACACAGTCTTTGACCGTCAAAGAACAAACTTGAAGCGAGCATGCGGGCAGGGTCATCTAATTCAGAAAGCGTGTCTTGCATCGCGTGAGGTGTGCCTGCTAAAAGAGCTGGCATAATGATGTTGGCGATAGACGCGCAATCTGGGTCAATGAATGTATTCAGTTCAGGGTGATTTTTATGTTCTTCTCTAAGAGCAGCAGAAGATTCCGTTGGATCGTAAAGACAGACAGCAATAAATTCTCGTTCTGCCAATACTCTACTTTTTGAAACAGTAGGACATGGCAGTGGGGCAGGGTCTGTTTGGATCGCATTTTTTGGACTCATGTTTGGCGTGGAATGTGCAGAAAGTATTGATTCAACTTGTTGCATCGTTGTTCCTAAAAGAGCAGCGATTTTTTCAAGTATGAGTGGTCTGCGAACCCCATCCAATTTTGAAAGTCCGAGCGTTGCGAGATTTTCAATACATGATTCAATTATTTTCTGCCTGCCTGAGAGCGTGTCCGTTGTTTGTACTTGTTCCTCAAGATTTTGGAGTTTGTATGTAATTGCATCGCAAGCACTATCGAGATGCTGCTGCAACGTATCACCGGCGGAGGCTAGATCGGCTGGATCTTGGCCAGCTGGAAGGACACAAATTCTGACATCGATCGGTCGTGTAATGAAAACTTCAAGTGCGCGATCAGCTGCGCGTTGACCTGCCTCATCTCCATCAAATACAAGAATGACTTCGTCACAAATACGAGATAGGATTGTCGCATGATCTTTCGTGAGTGAAGTGCCGAGTGTTGCTACTACATTTGTCAAGCCTGCTTGGTGACACGCAACCACGTCGGTGTATCCTTCTACAATTACTGCGCAATTACGCTCACGAATAGTGCGATTTGCTAGATGCAAACCATACAATGTTTTTGATTTTTGAAAGAGAGGTGTTTCTGGGCTGTTGATATATTTCGGTTCATCATTTTCATCAAGACGGCGTGCGCCAAACCCAATTGGAGAGCCTGATTCATCACAGATTGGAAACATCAAACGATTGCGAAACGTGTCGTATATGCGACCGCTTTCTTCTTTCTTACGTACGAGGCCAGCAGCGATGCAAGTTGCAGTTCTATTTTTATCATCTCGAACTTTATCGCTGAGAAATGTCCAGCCATCAGGTGCTACACCGATTAAAAAGTCATGCACTGAAGTTTCATTGAAATCTCTCGATGCAATCGCACTAGTTGCAACTTTTCCAGCGCCATCTTTTGATAATTCTGTGACGAAGAGCTCAGAAGCCCATTTCATCGCAGCTCTCAATTTAGTTTTCGATTCTGAAGAAGATGTTTCTTGAAGGGTATTTGAAAGAGTGATGCCTGCTTTATCCGCTAGATATCTGAGCGATTCGCCGAAATCTTTTCTAAGATATTCTTGAACAAATTTGTAACAATCGCCAGAAGCTCCACACGCGTGACATTTGTAAAACGCATTTTGTTTGTGGGTTACTACTGTAAAGGATGGCTTATTGTCTTCGTGGAAAGGACACAGGCCAAGCCACTCGCGACCTTTCGGTTGCAGTGGGACGTACGTAGAAATCAGAGCAACGAGATCCGTAGCTTCTCTGACGCGTTCTATATCAACTCTGTCACTCATGTAAAGAGTAAACTCCAAATCCTTAACAGACCAACAACACCAGTTGTGATGCAAACAGCAAATACAAATAGATCCCAATTAACTACGTGCGCAACAAAAGAAAAGTATCCCTTGTTCTTACTAATTTTGTGGTAAATCACACGTGAAGGTGTTTGGACTTGTGATTATGAACCACTAAGTTCCAGTAATGCGTGTGCTCGCCAATTTCCGCTCAACGGTACTGTCTTAACAGTACGCCTTAATGACCCGTAGTCAACTGATTACGGGTTTTTTTCGGACTTTACCTTCAAAAAAAGGTAATTTTTTTAACATTTTGATCAAAATTGACCAAAATTGGGAAAAATCTTCTTATTTGGCAGCAGCAGCCATTTTTTGCTGCCGTGTGTACCCATATTTACGCTTGAGTGGTTTTACGACCAACCCTTGCTTAATTGCTTTTGTTGAAACACGAATTCTTTGCGGAACGCCATCGACCATCGCACGGACGCGTTGCAGATTAGGCTTAAATTTACGCTTAGAAATGCCTGAAATATTCAAACCGATACCGCCTTGGTACTTTGGTTTACCACGGTAAAGGATACGACGACCTGATATTGTTTTTCGACCAGTAAAATGACATACTCTTGGCATAGCGAATTCTCCGTGCCTCGACTAATGATGAGGCAAGTTGAAGATTATACCACAAATCTCTTGCACATAATGCCTGCCTCAATATCTGCTAGGTAGCCTTTTTAGGCATTGAAGGCACCCGTGTGTGTACCTAGAACCCTTTTTATCGCTGAGGATTAGCCTGATAGACGTTGATTTGTGGTTTATGCTGATTCTTTGGCAGCCCGTGGTTTCCGAAGCATGTCATCTAGGCTCAAGCCTCGTTCAATGCCCGCTGCATCGATTAAGTAGACTGAATCTTGATTGTCGCGATCTGGAAGATCATACATGACATCTATCATAAATTGATCTATAACGGATCGAAGCGCACGAGCACCAGTGCCTCGCTCCATTGCACGCTTTGCGATGAGATGCAGCGCATCATCTGAAAATTCGAGTCTCGCAGCTTCCAAAGAGAATAGGTGTTGATACTGCTTCACGATGGCATTTCGAGGTTCAGTCAAAATACGAACCATTGCACTTTCAGTGAGCGGCATCAAAGGAGTGGTAATTGGCAATCTGCCGAGCAATTCAGGAATCAAACCGAAATGCAAAATGTCTTCGGTCGTCACTTGGTCAAGTAGTTCTGCTGAACGTTCATGATCTGGCTTCAAATCTTGGGCAGCTCCGCCAAATCCAATTTTACTAGATCCTAGTCGCTTAGAAATGATGTCCTCTATTCCATCAAAAGATCCACCACAAATAAACAGAATGTTGGATGTATCCATTTGAATGTATTGCTGTTCTGGATGTTTGCGACCACCTTGAGGTGGAACATTAGCTGTCACACCTTCAAGCATTTTCAGCAGTGATTGCTGCACGCCTTCACCAGAAACGTCTCGAGTTATTGAAACATTTTGCGAAGTGCGACCAATCTTATCAATTTCATCGATGTAAATAATCCCACGCTGGGCTGCATCTAGATCGAAATCTGCTGCTTGCAGAAGTTTTAGAAGTAAGTTTTCAACATCTTCGCCAACATAGCCCGCCTCAGTCAAGGTCGTTGCATCACCGATTGCAAATGGGACATTAATCACACGCGATAGCGTTTTTGCGAGCAACGTTTTTCCAGTACCAGTAGGTCCAAGTAACAATACATTTGACTTATCCAATTCCACTTCGCGATCGGCATTATCAACCTCCGTAAGTCGTTTGTAATGATTATGCACTGCTACTGAAAGAGATCGCTTTGCACGCTCTTGTCCAATAACATATTGCTCCAGATATTCATTGAGTTGTCTTGGTGTTGGAATAGAAGTGAACGTTGGCTGTGAAGCAGTGACTCGACGGCGTTCTTGTTTAAAAATGTTTTGGCAAAGATCTGTACAGTTTGAGCAAACGTATATTTCGTTTGGACCTTCCACCATTGGCCCGACTTCTCTAGAAGTCTTACCACAGAAAGAGCAGGTCGTAACTCTTCGTCCACCGAATCCTCCATCATCGCCTCCCGAACCCCCAGATCCACCTGAACTGCCAGAACCTCCTGATCCATCATTGAAAGAACCGCCGCCATTGTTTTTGTTTAATGGCGGGACATCATCGATGCCGGAAATTGGTGTGGGGTTCTTTTGGTCTTTATCTCTCATTTGTTTTTCAACTATCTCTCTAAATTAGGTAAATTTCGCCCCTTATTGTGACATCAAATCTGCTCTTTGGCTTCTAGAAACATAGATTTTTACCTAAAAACAGTTATTTTTTCTTAAAAAAAAGGCTATCGGTCATTGTTTTCTCGCTTTATTGATCATTGATGCCTTTGCTCGCTTGAACTCTTCGTCACTAAGCTCACCTCGTTTATGCAATTTTCTCAATTCAGCTAGCGTAAAAGGCATTTCACTCTTGGGCGATCCCTTCGCCATTTTACGAGCACGCAAAATGATAACACCACCAATAATAACTAAAACGATCAATAAGATAGTTGAAGGCAGAATTTCTTGAAGCACACTGCCAAGAAGGATCATGACTTCTTAGTTGTCTTCTTCTTTGTTTTCTTCTTTGAAGCAGACTTCTTTGCTGTCTTTTTCGTAGCGGATTTTTTCTTCGTACTCTTCTTTGGTGCGGTGCCACCATCTTGTGCTGCTTGCCATTCTTCTACTGGCATTTCAGTCACAGTGCAGGCAGCAACAAGTTGATCCCCGGCCTTGTCTTCTCGTACAACTGCTTGAATTTGTGGAAGTTGGCCTTGTTTTGCCAAATTGTTTCGCATCTCATCTGGTCGAACACCATTCTGCATCGCTAATTCAGCAATTTTTGTATTTACTTCGCCCTCACTCACTGTTACATGGAAATGCTCTGCAAGTTTCGACAAGATAAAGAATGCCTTAAGTCGTTTGTGTGATTCTTCATCGGAACCGCTGCGAGCTTCAGCAACTTTCGATTCAATTTCGTCTTCTGTGTAGCGTCCAGAACTTTGCAAATCTGTGCGTAATCGTTGAAGGTCACGCTCAGCTTGACTCGCAGAAGTCTTTTCTGGAAGCTCCATTTCAACCATGTCAGAAATTGCAGCGATTGCTTGTTGCCGAAGTACCATCGCTTGATCTTGATCTCGCCGTCGTTCTAAGGCTAATTTAACTTGTTCACGAAGCATTTCAGCTGATTCAAGACCAAAAGTTTGTACAAGAACTTCTACTTCAAGTGGTATAACTCGGACTGCTTGAACTACGTTGAAAGTGATTTCAACCTTAGCACCACGAACTTCTTCCATCTCATGTTCGTCTGAACCTACAGTGTGGAAAATGATTTCATCACCTTGTGAAACTTTTTCAAGCGTTTTACCAAGGTCATCTAGGAATAATCCTAGTACTTGACCTCCTGCATCCTTCGCTGGAACAGCAAGGCGAGTTTGCTCAGTTTGGTAAAAAATATCTTCACTACCATTGAGTGTTACGGAAGCGGGTCCGATGATGAAATCGCCTTCGCTTACTGTGCCCTCAACAGGCTCAAGATTGCCGTTACGAGTTTTTTGCCGTTCGATTTCTTCCTCGATATGGCCGTCTGTCACATCGACAACAGGGCGGGTAAGTTGAATATTGTCGAAAGTTGGAAGCTCAAACTCAGGCATCACTTCTACTTCAAGTGTGAATGAGAGGGGTTTGCCTTCCTCAACTTGCACTTCTGAAGGATCGCCAACTGGCTCCGGTTCACCCAATGTTTTGAGATCGTGCT
>JABHZL010000063.1 GCA_018656645.1 Phycisphaerae bacterium | reverse complement strand
GGTTGCGATGTTGGCAAGATGTTTAGACGTGACGTAGGCATCTGGGACGCAGAACTCTTTGATTTTGAAAGTGTGTATGGAACAGACCTTGGATTAGACAAAGCGCAGCGTTTGAATTATCACCAAACACTCATGACGCATGCAATGTTGTTTACCGGCGTTGATGTGCATGATGGCGTTGCTACCAAATGGCGAGTTGAAAATTCATGGGGCGAAGAAGAGGTCGGCGAAAAGGGTTTTCACGCTATGAACGATTCGTGGTTCGATGAATACATGTTTGAAGTTGCAATAGAAAAGAAATATTTATCTTCGGAATTGCTCGCTGCTTGGGATGAAGAACCGACGGTTCTTTCGCCTTGGGATCCAATGGGTTCACTTGCAAAATAAGTAACTTTTACAGCAGTAAATCGATAATTCCCGCTGTCCCAAGCACCAAACTCACAACACCATTGAGTGTGAAAAATGTAAGTGCGATTTTTGTCGTCCCCCATTTTTTTACTGTGAGGTGTTCATATATCAGAACAGCGGCGATCAGAACGGTTGCACCAAGAAACAGCCAACCAAAATGTTGATCGGTTGTAGCGATACCAAATAAAAGCGCTACGCAGATGCAATGCAAAAACTGACTGATGAGCATCGCGGGTTTTACGCCAAGGGAAGCCGGCATGCTTTTAAGGTTGTCACGTTTATCACATGCAATGTCTTGCAAAGCGTAAATAATGTCAAATCCAGCAACCCAGCAAAGCACGGCGCCAGAAAGTAACCAAATTGGAAGGTGCGTGAGGGTTTCAGGTGCAATTGCAATTGCTGCTGCGACTGGGCTCAGTGCAAGTGAAGTGCCAAGATAGACGTGGCATAACCAAGTGAATCGTTTGAATAGTGGATATGCAGCTAAAATTATGAGTACAGGGACGGACAGATACAAAGGGAGCAAGTTTTCCCAGAACATGAAAAACCCTGTAAAACCTATAAACAGAATCACATTGCAGAAGAAATACGCACCTGCAACCGCAGGTTCAACTTCGCCAGAAGCAATCACACGGTTTTGCGTCCTTGGATTATTGGCATCGATCTTTCTGTCTAGTATTCGATTCGCAAGCATCGCAACGTTTCTCGCAAAGAACATACAGATCACGATGAGGACAAGTTGCCATCCAAACGCTGTCCAGACAATTGCACCATCGTTTATTCCCGCCATAAAAGCGCCAAGCAGAGCAAAGGGCATCGCGAAAACGGTGTGCGAAATTTTGATATCAGTAAGGAGTTTCAGCAGGACGGGCTTCATATTGTGAGCATGATAGAATCTCCACACCATGGCACCTCCGAATCAGGCAAAAAAACCAAAAACAGCAATTGTTCCTACTAGAAGTGAAGATTACCCACAGTGGTACCAAGAGGTCATAAAGGCTGCAGATTTAGCAGAGACCTCTCCAGTTCGCGGCTGCATGGTCATCAAGCCTTGGGGGTATGGGCTTTGGGAAAACATCCAAAAAAATCTTGACGCTCGTTTCAAGGCAACTGGTCATAAAAACGCATATTTTCCACTTTTCATTCCTCTGAGTTTCTTGCAACGAGAAGCAGACCACGTGGAGGGATTCGCAAAGGAATGCGCGGTTGTGACGCACCATCGGCTCGAACCAGATGCAGACGGACAATTACAACCCGCAGGTGAACTGGAAGAACCACTCATCGTTCGCCCAACTTCCGAAACGATCATTGGCGAAATGTTTAGCAAGTGGATTGAGTCGTACCGCGACTTGCCACTCTTGATTAACCAATGGGCGAATGTTGTTCGCTGGGAAATGCGGACGCGTTTGTTTTTGCGAACCACGGAGTTTCTTTGGCAAGAAGGGCACACCGCTCACGCCACTGAAGAAGAAGCAGTTAAAGAAACATTGCAGATGCTAGACATTTATAAAGACTTCGCCCAAAACACGATGGCGATGCCTGTTATCACTGGGGCAAAAAGTGAAGGCGAACGTTTCCCCGGTGCTGTCGATACGTATTCCATCGAAGCAATGATGCAAGATGGGAAAGCACTCCAAGCGGGAACTTCGCATTTCCTTGGACAAAACTTTTCGAAAGCGCAGGAAATTACTTTTCAAAATGACAGCAAAGAGGTTGAATATGCCTGGACGACCAGTTGGGGTGTATCTACTCGTTTGATTGGCGGATTAATCATGACCCACGCTGATGACGATGGTCTTGTGTTGCCGCCACGGTTGGCACCTTCGCATGTTGTGATTATTCCAATTACATTTAAAGCAGACGACCCTGAAACTATTTTGAATTACTGTCACAAACTTGCAGCAGATCTTGGCGTGATTAATTATCACGGCCGTTCGGTCGAAGTTGAAATTGATAACAGGGATATTCGGGGTGGTGAAAAAACATGGGGTTGGATTAAGAAGGGGATTCCTATTCGTTTGGAAGTTGGTCCACGTGATATGGAAAATGATTCTGTCTTTATGGCACGACGTGATAAAGGGCACAAAGATAAGCAGGGTGTTCCACGAGATGTCTTTATTGAAAACGTGACGAGCATTCTTGATGAGATGCAACAAGGGTTATTCGACAGGGCAGTTGCACGCCGCGACGAAGCGACTAAGACAATCGATTCAAAAGACGATTTTTACAAACACTTCGAAGGTGATGGTTGTGGTTTTGTGTACGCGCACTTCTGTGGTGACCCAACTGTTGAAGATCAAATTAAAACAGATCTGAAAGTTACTTTGCGTTGTATTCCAAATGATGGACATGACGAAGAAGGCACGTGTATTTTTACTGGGGAACCCTCAAAACAACGCGTGTTGTGGGCTAAAGCGTACTAGGTCCAAGTTACATAAAAAAAAGCATTATCGGCTCAAGGATTCGTTAGGGCATCGCCGATGTTGGTTTTCCGCCAATGGTGGGCGGCGGCCCCCTGAAAACTCGATTTCTGCAGTTTGAGCAGTTTTCGATTTTCGGCTTGGGGGGCATTGCTTATTTACATGGAGTTTGCAACTCCTGAATAGTCAGGTACTCTTTACATATGGAAATCAACGGTCCCATCCCATTTGCAGCAGCACAAGCGTACGGCATCAAGCCAACGACGCCAAGTGTACCTGTTACAGATGCAACTCCTGTGCAAGATCTTGTCGCTGCACAGGTGCCAGGAAAAGTGACATTTGATGGTGTTGCCGTTTCCGATATGCAGCCGTTGCAACTGTATGCTCGAACCGCCGATCGCATCGAAGCTGCAACGCGTCTTGCCATTGGACGCAACCTCGACATCCAAGCATAAAAATAAACTACCTCGTAGGCAGTTTATTCTCAAGCAATCATTGTTTTTACGGGAACATCAAAGCGCAGCACACTCGCGCCTTCTGCTAAATGTAACGTAGCGTGTCGCAAGCCTATAGGAAGCAGGACTGTTGTACCCGCAGGTGCTTCAACTGAAATTGCATGTTCAATTTTTGCGTGCCCTTCAACAACCATCAGCACTGCTGGGGTTTGGTCAACAACAAGTTCCATGGAAGCATCGTTGACCGCAGTAATTCGTTCAGCAGAAAAGTACGGTGTCTCTACAAGCAGCGTGGTTTCGAAAGGTCCGCATTGCATTGGTGTTGGCGAGTCGAACGATTCAATGGGAGCATCAAAGTCGATGCATTCCATTGCCTGATCGACATGCATTGTTCTGCCAGTTCGTCCCCAATCCCAAACACGGAACGTCGTGTCACTTGGTGTTTGTACTTCAGCAACAAGAACGCCCGCGCCAAGTGCGTGGCATGTGCCACTGGGCAAGTAATAACACTCACCTTTTTGAACGTTGATTTCATTGAGTAATTCAGGAACGGTATTTTGTTCGATTGCATTTCTGAGTGCTTCCTCAGTTGTTCCTTGTTTTAGACCCACATAAATGAGCCCTTCGGGGGTGGTGTCTAGAATGACCCACGCCTCACTCTTGAGATGAGATTCTCGGTGGGCGAGAGCGTATTCCACACTTGGATGCACTTGCACAGATAGATTGTCACATGCGTCAAGAAATTTAATGAGCAATGGAAAGTTCTCGTCAAGTTTCTGCCCCGCAAGTGGACCATTGGCAATGACACTTTTTCCATTTGGAATCGAATCAGGAAGATCAGCAAGTTCCCATGATTCTCCAATTGAAATATCTGGAGGTAATTGTTTTCCAAACCGCTCAAGCGTTCTCCCCCCCCAAACTTTATCAACCAAAATTGGTTCAAAGGTAAGTGGGTAGGGTTCCATTACATCATCATGCCGGTGATTTGCACTTCGAAAATAAAATTGCCGTCTACATAGCCTTGTGCATCGCAGACGAATCGTCTTCTTTGAAATTTGCGAATGATCGAAACAAGTGCGAGTGTGTTGCCAGGGAATACTTGCCCTCGGAATGAACAACTGTCGCAGCGTGTAAATCCCATGAAGTGTTTTTCTTCGGAATTTAGGTGATACAGGATGCTGCTAATTTGTGCCGCTGCTTCGATCATCAACACGCCGGGGTAGAGTGGTCGCCCGGGAATGTGTCCTTCTACCCAAAACTCATCTTCTTTGACTTCTTTGACACCTACAGCGAGTTGTCGATTCTCATCTACATACGCAATATAGTCGAGGTGCCGCATATCACCTGCTTGGGGATTCATCTCGCCAACTTGCTCGGGTGAAATAACGATGTTGGTGAGGTCAACCGTTGAAAGATCAATGAGTGGTTCAATAGCCATAAGGTGTTTAGCGTATCAAAGAAACAGACCTAGGCAATGCCTAGGCCTGCATGTTCTTTTTCAACTTAAAAATATCTTAGCCGTCACTGCTGCGAAGATTGAGAACGTCTTTGCGAACTTCTTGTGCTGCAGCCTTGATGTCTTGCATAGCTTTTCGAACACGTGTTCCAGCGGCTTTATTTCCGCCTTCACATTTTGCCATATCTTCAGTCACATCATTTACGAGTTGAACGAGTCTGTCATAAGCTTCCATCGGTATGCCTCCAAAGCGGGTTGTATGGGTCTTCAATGACCCAAGTTTTTCTGTGCGTGAGCGGGGCTGTGTGCCCCTAACTATCTCTTAGGTGCATTGTTTATCGGCACAACACGCTTTGCAACCCCGAAATTGAAGAAAAACACCAAAAAATAGGGTTTTGTTAGGTAAAAAAGGGATATTTATACCCGAAGTTCAACGGATTCTGGCTGTTTGGTGTTGTAGTTTTCGCGAATTGGATCAATGACAGAAGTGATAAATTGGTCAACTTGGGCAGGAGCACGCCCAATAAATCCGCTCGGATCGGTTACACACGACAGATCGAGTGAGGCAAACATCGGCTCTTGGGCTAGGCGTTGGAGAAGGTCGTTTTCGGCGCCCTCTTCCTTTATTTTGCGAGCCACATCGATGGCGTGGCCTCGAACGACCTCGTGGGCGTCTTGGCGATCGGCTCCTGCTGCGACAGCTTCCATCATTAGCCGTTCTGTTGCAAGAAATGGCATTTCCTGTTGCAAATTTTTAGCAACTCTCGCTTCGTGGACGATTAGCCCGCTCACAACGTTGTTGAGAACATCGAGCATCCCATCGAGCGCGAGAAATGCTTCGGGAAGTACAAGCCGGCGGTTTGCAGAATCATCTAATGTACGTTCCATCCATTGGACCGCAGCAGTTTGCAATGCATTGGGCGGCATATTCATGACGAATCGAGCGAGGGCGCAGATTCTTTCGCAACGCATCGGGTTTCTCTTGTATGCCATCGCAGAAGATCCGATTTGTTTTTTCTCAAATGGTTCTTCAAGTTCGCCTCGATTGGCAAGTAATCGAAGATCAGTTGCAAATTTATGGGTAGCTGCAGCAACAGCGGCAAGACTTGCGAGAATTTGTGCATCGACGATGCGTGGATATGTTTGACCAGTGACGGCAAGCCTTTTATCGAGAGCCCATCCCATTTTTTCAGTGACAATTTTGTCAAGTTTTTCTACTTTGTCATGATCACCATCAAAAAGGTCTAGAAATGAAGCTTGTGTTCCAGTTGCACCTCGAACACCTCGGAATCGCATGACATCAAGGCGGTGCTCAAGGTCTTCAAGTGCGAGGGCTAGATCTTGAGCCCAAAGTGTGGCTCGTTTCCCAACAGTTGTTGGTTGCGCTGGTTGGTAGTGTGTAAATCCAAGGGTTGGTAAACCGCGCTGATTTTTCGCAAAGTTACCGAGCGAGACGATGGCTTTTGCGACTTTTGTGGCGATGAGTTCGGTTGCGTCTCGCAGTTGCAACATTTCAGTGTTGCAGTTGACAAATTGACTTGTGGCACCAAGGTGAATGATGGCACGAGCGGTGGGGGCGACATCGCCGAGTGTGTGGATGTGTGCCATGACATCGTGGCGAAGTTCTTTCTCATACTGTGCTGCTGCACCAAAATCGATGTTGTCGAGATTCTCTTCAAGTTCGGCGATTTGGTCTGCAGATATATCGAGCCCAAGTTCGCGTTCGCCTTGTGCTAGTGCGAGCCATAATTTTCTCCAAGTGCCGATTTTGCGACGCTCAGACCATATTTCTTGCATTTGAGCCGAGGCATATCTCCCCGACAACGGCGATCGATATCCACCATGTTCATCCATCCCTACATTGTACCTGACTCCCAGACCTGTCACTTGGATCTGTCCCTCAGACCTGGTACTTGGACTTGTCCCTCGGATCTGGCACTTGGACCTGTCCCCATTCGTGTTGGGCGACTAGGTTAGGATGGGGGAATGACGACGTTTGGAATATGGGCAAGCTTGTACGTTGGGAGTGTTGTGGTGCTGATGTTTCAGATCGCGGGGGAGCGGGTGACCATCGCGGCAGTAGTAGGCAGCTGTTTTTTGGCAATGGCTGTGTATGTTCTTCATAGGATTTCGCCAGAAGTACATGAAGCAATCCAGCCCAGGCACCGGCAAGCAATACAGAAACGAAAAACCATGCTTTTTTTATTTGGTCTTGCAAGCATTGTTGCCTGTGGGATGCTTTATATGGTGAAACCTATTTTACTACTCTTGCTTCCAATCGGCTGCATTGCAGTGACGCTTTACGGTCGAAAAACTGTCTGTTATCCCATCCGAAACATCATTTTTTTGAAATCCATTGCCGTGGGAATCTCGATTGCAGGTTTGGGTTGGATATTGATTCACACACCATGGCCCCCAGTTGGAGCGATTGGCATAGCAGTGATTATCTCTGCAGATGCACTGCTCTGTGATATCCAAGATGTTCAATATGACAAGGGATGCGGTTGTATTACGTTACCTGCGAGAACAACCGAATCGACAACTTGGCTCATCGCATCTGCCATGAACATTATTGGCGCATGTTTTTTATGGTTTGTTGGGGAATCAATCGTAGGGTGGATTGCGTTACTGATTTTTCCCATACTCTTCATCGTACGAAAATATGACTTGAGAATGTTTGTAGACCTTCGACTTCCACTTGTTGCGGTGATACTATGGTTGCTATGACCTCTACCGAATGGACCATGAGCATTGTTTCTGCCTATATTGTTGGCAGTATTCCGTTTGGTGTTCTCATCGCGAAAACAAAAGGTGTCAATATTCGCGAGCATGGCTCGAAAAACATTGGTGCAACAAATGTTGGAAGAGTTCTTGGTAAAAAACTAGGTCTTGCATGTTTTCTACTTGATGTGTTGAAAGGCGCACTCCCTGTTTTTGCAGTGGGATTTTCTGCAAATCTCTTTGGCCAATCACTTGAACAAATTGGTACAACTGAAATGCTGCTTTGGATATGTGTTGCACTTGCAGCACTGCTTGGACACATGTATTCATTGTTTTTAAAATTTGGTGGCGGAAAAGGAGTCGCGACGACATTTGGTGGGATGGTTGCTATGTGGCCGTTTCTAACATTCCCCGTCCTTGTTGCATTTGCATGCTGGCTTATCGCTGCAAAAACAACAAAAATGATCTCACTTGCAAGTCTTGTTGCGTCCTTTGTTTTATTTGCTGCAACTTTGTTGTTGGTGATCACGCAATCGAAAGTGCAACATGCTTGGCCGCTTCTTGCTGTCACCTTTCTTATTTCGGTCATGGTTTTTTGGAAGCACCGATCTAACATCGGACGAATCATGCGCGGAGAAGAACCCAAACTTGGTGGAACTGCAAAGTGAAAATTTATTGCAACGAAGAAGTTACAAAAACATTACTCCACCATGATGATTGGATCGTGAGTGATGATATTGAAAAAATAACAATTGGAATTGAAGTGGGGTGCAACACAATTTATATCGGCGAAGAGACAGATTCTTTTTGCCCAACACTCTTTGCCCCGTCAGTTGAACTTGCATTGTTATTTATACAAGCTAACGAAGAAATTTAATCACCAAAACAAGTGCGAACAGCCTTGGCAGCAGAGATAAATCGATGATGTGCTGGGACGAGACGTTGTTTGTTTGCAACAGAAAGAATGTCTTTCGTTGCAATGTGCCCATCCTGCAACCCTATCATTTTGTTCATTTCTCCTGATTTTGCAAGTTCAATTGCAGCAGTGGCGAACGTTGTTGCAAGCACGCGGTCCGATGCAGCGGGTTCACCACCACGTTGAATGTGCCCAAGTGTTGTCGTTCGTGACTCAATACCCGTTTGCTCTTCAATTGTTTTTGCAACAATTGAGCCAATGCCTCCAAGATGAATAGGATCTGCTCTAGTTGGATCAATCTTTTCAACAACAGCACTTCCATTGATTGGTTTTGCGCCTTCTGCGCACGCAATTATTGAAAAACCACTTTTGCCCACACGCCTCTCTTC
The DNA here is from genome assembly GCA_018656645.1 of Phycisphaerae bacterium. GTDB lineage: Bacteria > Planctomycetota > Phycisphaerae > Phycisphaerales > SM1A02. Next base: position 11,267 of record JABHZL010000063.1, on the reverse strand, counting down.
GACAAAGTCACAAATTTTTTGCATGTCAAATGGAATTTCAGGAATCAAAATTACATCTGCGCCAGAAGCTAGACCGCTTGAAAGTGTCAGCCATCCACTATTCCTTCCCATCAATTCACACACCATGACTCGATGGTGACTGTTGCCTGTCGAGTGCAAACGGTCGAGTGCCATTGTTCCAATCCTAGCTGCTGTCGTGAATCCAATTGTGAGTTCTGTCCCAACAATGTCGTTATCAATTGTTTTAGGGACGCCAATACAAGGAAAGCCTGCTTCGATCAAAGGTTTGGTACATGTAAACGTGCCGTCTCCTCCAACGACGAAAAGGGCGTCGATTTTGTGTTCCTCGAGCGTTGCTATGCACCGATCAACAGCGTCAACAAAAATGGGCTCGCCCATCTCGGTTAGCCCCTCTAGATAACGATCGGGACTGACTCGATTGTTTGTTCCAAGAATAGTGCCGCCCCGTGTCAGAATGCCAGAAAGTTCATTTAGCCCAAGGTCTAGAACTCTGTTTTCAACCAACCCCTTGTATCCATCACAAATGCCAACAACTTCCCAACCATGTTGATAGATAGCGCTCTTGCCAAGACCACGGATTGCTGCATTGAGCCCCGGACAATCGCCGCCTCCAGTGAGGATTCCAATTCGTTTGATAGTATCTGTCATATTCATGCCTCTCGATTTCGCGAGTTGATCGGATAGAAGGTACCATCCTACCTTCTATGACAGAACAAAAAGTACAACAGCAAGATGAATCACAATTAGTTGCAGCAAGACGAGCCAAAATGGATCGATGGGCGGAAGATTTAGGCGTCTATCCTTGGGGTCACCGAGAAGATGGCTTGACATCTTTGGCCGATGCCAAGGCGATGTTTGATCAAGCAGCACACGATGCACAGCGTGAAGAAGGCGCAGAAGATACACGTCCCCGAGTTAAAGTTGCAGGGCGGTGTATTCAACACCGAGCGATGGGAAAACTAACGTTTCTTGTGATTCGAGACGACTCTGGCGACCTGCAAATCAGTTGTTCAAAAGCTGCGTTGCCAGAAGAACAATTTAAGGTTGCAAAGAAATTAGATTATGGTGACATCATTGTTGCCGAAGGTGCAGTGGGTGCAACGCAAAAGGGGGAAATTTGCGTGTGGGCAGATCGCTTTGAACTTGCTTGCAAATCACTTGTGCCACCACCAGAAAAATTTCATGGACTCAGTGATACGGAACTTCGATACCGTCAGCGGTATATGGACATGTATTCCAATCCTGAAACAATCGAAACTTTTAGGATGCGCTCAAATATTGTCTCCTCGATTCGAGCTTTTATGGATGCGCAACAATATCTCGAAGTTGAAACACCAATGATGCAGCCACTTGCTGGTGGCGCTGCAGCGAGACCATTTCAAACACACCACAACGCGCTCGACATGTCGCTCTTTTTACGGATTGCTCCTGAACTGTATCTAAAACGTTTGCTTGTTGGAGGCATGCGAAAAGTCTACGAAATAAATCGAAACTTTCGGAATGAGGGTGTGTCTCGAAGACACAATCCAGAGTTCACAATGCTTGAGGCGTACCAAGCCTTTGGCGATTGTGAAACAATGTTAACACTGACAGAAGAGATGATTCGCGAATCTGCAAAAGTTGTTGGCGATCCAGCAGCAATCTCATTTGGTGAACATGCAATCGATTATTCAAAGCCATTCGAACGAATCTCATACGGTGTGCTTTTTGAAAATGCAACCGGCGTTTCAATGTCTGATGAATCTGCAGTACGTGCAAAGGCTGCGGAACTTCACATTGCAGGTGCGGACAAACGAAACCACTGGCTTCTTGTTGCCGATCTGTTTGAGGAGGTTGCAGAAGGAAGTATTGATCCATCTCGTCCGACGTTTGTCACAGACTTTCCAAGTGCTATTTCCCCACTCACTCGTCCGCAAAAAGATGACGCAACGTTGTCATATCGCTGGGAACTTTTTATTGCAGACATGGAAATTGCAAACGCGTATACAGAATTGAATGACCCAGACTTACAGTTGCAACTATTTACAGAACAACTTGAAGGTGAAGATGATGAAGTTGCTGCGTTTAGAACACTTGATGAAGATTTTATTCACGCACTGCGTGTTGGCATGCCACCTGCTGGTGGCTTAGGTTTAGGCATTGATCGCCTTGTCATGTTACTGACGGGCAATGAATCCATTCGTGATGTTATTTTGTTCCCACTCATGCGATCACAGGAGACGCAATCAGATGATTCGTAAAGCATTGTTTTTTGTTCTTATTTTTGTAACAGCTTCGTTTGCTAATTGGCAAACAATCGAAGAGGATTGGTATGGATTAACAATCGCAGGTGCCAAGTCCGGCTGGCTCCATACTACTTTAGAAGAGGACGGCGATTTGTATCGTTCGACTGCAACGCAGCAGTTAGAACTTTCTCGTGGTGGTATGGTGATTGAAATTGAAGTTATCAATGAGTTTGTTGAAACTAAAGACGGCAAACCTATTTCGGTACGCACAGTCCAAGAAGCAATGGGGCAGGTAAGTGAATCGATATGGAAATTTACAGATACTGAAATAGAAATTACATCTATTGCTGGTGGAACACCTATTACAAAAAAATCGCCAATGCCAAAAGGCGACTGGATGACACCGCAGGTTGTAGATAGATACTTTAAGGAACAACTTACAAAAAATGTTTCTACGATTGCTTATCAAACACTCTCACCAGAATTAGGGCCAACAATCATCACGGTTGTGCTTACAAAACTCTCTGATAGTGAACGCGTTGTTATGGGTAATCTGCAAAAAATAACTACATGGAAAACAGAAAACGATGCCATGCCTGTTACTGGAATTGATAGTTATGACAGTACTGGGAAAAAAATAGAAACAATTATGAATGCAGGGTTTGGCGAAATGAAAAACACGCTGATGACGAAGCAATCAGCACAGTCTCCTGTTGGCGAAGTTCCTGAACTAATGGTCAAAATGTTCATTGAACCAAGTAAAAAAATTCCAAGCGATGGGTCAGTCAGAAAAATTACAATGAATACAAAATCGCAGGACGGAACGCCTGTTTCTTTTCCTTCTAGCGGATATCAGACAGCGAAGGCAAATGCAGATGGAACATGCACTGTGGTTATCAACTTAGATGAGCCCCAAACTGCAACTGCAGAAGAGATTTCGGATCCTCAATTTCTTGCGAAAACCGCGCTCTGTGATGGTTCAGATGCAGCGGTTGTTGCGCTGGCAAAGGAAGCTGTGAAAAATCTCCCAGCAAATGCAAGTACATTTGATCGCGCTGAAGCGATGCGTTCATTCGTCCATCGCTTTATTACGAATAAAGGATATGGAAACGCATTTGCTTCTGCATCGCAAGTTGCAAGAGATCCTTCAGGTGATTGCAGCGAACATGGCGTTTTACTTTGCGGATTACTACGCGCATCAGGTATTCCTTCTCGTGGCGTAATGGGGGTCGTGTACATTTCTCCAGACCTCGCTAATTTTGGTAAAGCAAATGGTGTGTTTGGTTGGCACTTCTGGTCGCAGGCACTCATTGATGGCAAATGGGTGGATTTTGACGCAACATTACCTGAGCAATTTAACGTTGGGCATATTGCTTCATCAACATCTACATTGCAATCGGAAAGCGTGAATGCAGATATGGTTGGAATAATGGCATTGATAGGAAACACCGACATCGAAGTCGTAAAAATTGGCAAATAAATTACTGTGAGTATCACGTTACAACTTCCCCTGCGACCTGCTGATGGGCACAAAGGTACTTTTGGGAGTGTGTGCGTCATAGGAGGGCAACGAAGTGAAGATGGCGTTGTTATGCTTGGCGCGCCAACTCTTGCAGCAAATGCAGCAATGCGTGCGGGGTGCGGGCGATGCATGCTTGCGATGCCACAAACGATTTTGTCAGAAGGCTTGACGCTGGCTCCAACTTCTACAGGAATTGAATTGCCAGTAGATGAAGTTGGAAGATTGATGAGCAGTGGTGCAATAGAAGCAATCGATCAGCACGCTTCAAGTTGCCGTTGTTTAGTTATTGGTCCAGGGTTTGGATGTGGCTGGGCGCAACAACAAATTATTGCAACGTTACTTTCGCGTGATGATCGACCGATTGTGTTAGACGCTGACGGAATCAACGCCTTCTCTCAGCTTGAATCAGCACATCTAGAATTACGTGCTCCAACAATCATAACTCCTCATATTGGTGAATACAAACGGCTTGCGGATGCCCTTGGAATATCAACACCTGCTAGTGAATTGAAACTTGCAGCAGAATCACTCGCCCAAGCACTTGGATGTGTTGTTGTGTTGAAAAGTAATAACACAGTGGTTTCTGATGGAGTGAATACATACGAAGAAAACCAAGGAAGCGTTGTTTTGGCGACAGGTGGTACAGGGGATGTGCTTTCCGGAATTATTGGAGGGCTTGTCAGTGGGTATAGAGCAGATGGGCCGATGCGCTTGATCGAGGCTGCAGTCCTTGGAGTGCGGTTGCATGCAATGGCTGGTGAGCGATTTGTGAAAACGAATGGATCTTCTGGAATGCTTGCTACAGATTTATTAGTCGAGCTCCCTGTTGTAATGGAACAGCTCAAAAAAGAACTCAGTTGAGTTGTAGTACAATACTCACATGAGTACAAAAGTTTGTGACATGACAGGACAGGGGTTTGTGCATGGTGTGTACGCCCTTGTAAATCCACAAGTTGGTACAACTCGAAATGGCGATCCATTTCTTAAATGTTTGCTTCGCGATGCAACGGGTGAGGCGATCGGCCGTCTTTGGCGTTTTGATACAGCAACAATGCCAGACATTACTGCGACAGGTTTCGTGAACATCGAAGGCGAGCAGGAGATGTACCAAGACAAGTTGCAAATCAAGATCAGAGAAATCTTTTCACATGAGCCAACAAAAGATGAGCTTGTTGATCTCCTCCCAAGTTCAGACAAGAACATTGATGAGATGTTCGCAGAAGTGACTGCTTTGTTGCACTCGTTGACGCATCCTGCGGCGAAAGCAATTGCCGATGCGTACCTTGATGATCAAGATTTGATGGATAAGATGCGAGTTGCGCCAGCTGCAATGCAAATTCATCACGCGTGGATTGGTGGATTGCTCGAACACACGTTACAACTAATGAAGTTAGCAGATGCAATGTTGCCACATTATCCTCGCCTGAATCGCGACGTTATTTTGATTGGTCTATTTATTCACGACCTCGGCAAAACAGAAGAGTTACGTTGGGATCGCGGCTTTGAATATACACGCGAAGGCAATTTGATTGGTCATATTGCTCGAGGTGCAATGTGGCTCGAAGAAAAAGCAAAAGTTGCAGAAGAATCTCTTGATGAGCCATTGCCAGATGGTTTTTTGACTGTTTTGCAACACATTGTGTTGAGCCATCATGGCTTGCTTGAACACGGTGCTGCGAAACTGCCTTCAACCCCAGAGGCTATTTTTGTTTCACAACTCGACAACCTTGATGCGCACACGCAAACGGCATTAGATTTGGCACGACCAACGCAAGGCTCACTTGCTGGAAATGAGGCTTTTACGGAACGGATTTGGTCATTAAATACCAAGTTGTACCGAAGAGACCCCTTGTTGTCCCAATAACCCTCTTTCTGATAGGTTTTTTGCATCTTTTTCTTGGTAATTGCGTATCTATGATGTACTCTTTGAATTCAAAGAGGTGACATTGTGTTCACACCAATTGGAGATTTAAAATGATTCACGCTATTTTTGTAACTACGCTTCTCGCCTCAAGTCCAGCAATCAGCCAAGAACGGCTTCCTGTGGAAGTTATCCCAACTTACACAGTGCCGACACTGGATTACGTTTCACTTGAAGATGAAGATCGAAACCGAGAATTAGTAGGTTTACCACTTCGCTTTGCTGTACCAAATGATGTTTCGGTGTCACCAGCGACACATGGTATTTGGGAACAACTAGAAAATGGAAAAGTGCGTTGGACGTACCGAGTGACATGTGATAATGCTGTTTCGATGAACCTTGGTTTTGGTACATACAACATGCCTTCGAGCGGTTCGATGACAGTGATGGACTTGTCGATTGATTGTCAGATTCGATCCTTTACTGCTGAAGACAATAAAGATCATGGTGAATTGTGGACGCCAATCATCCCATCAAACGAAGCGGTTATAGAAATAGTTATTGATGCGTCTGAAAAAGAATTGGTTTCACGTACTATTGAACTCACTTCAATTAACGCTGGGTATCAAGGTTTTAAAAGTGGTGATGATCGAGGGTCTTCAGGTGCTTGCAATATTGATGTGCTCTGTGAACATGGCGATAATTGGTGGAATGAAATTCCGTCAGTTGGTGTGTATACACTTGGTGGGTGGTGGACTTGCACTGGTGCAATGATTAACAACACTGCCGAAGATCAAACACCATATTTTTTGACTGCGAACCATTGCGGTGTAACAAGCAGTAGTGATTCATCTATCGTTGTGTACTGGAACCATCAAAATAGTTACTGTAGAACTCCCGGAAGTGGCAGCAGTGGTAGCTCAGGAAACGGTAGTTTTAGCCAATTCACAAGCGGCTCAACGATGCGTGCTACACGTTCGTATACGGATTTTACTCTAACAGAACTTTCATCTGCGCCAAATTCTACTTGGGGAATTACATGGTCGGGTTGGTCACGTTCATCAAGTACGAATGGAACTGGTGCTGGCATTCATCACCCCTCTACTGCTGAGAAGAGAATTTCTTTTCCAGATTACAGCACAGCGAGTGGTGAGTACTGGAATGTGAATTGGGCGGAAGGAACAACTGAACCTGGTTCATCTGGTTCACCTTTATACAACAGTGCGCATCAAATTGTTGGGCAACTCTGTTGTGGTTCTGCGGCCTGTGGCAATGACTCGAATGACTATTACGGAAGATCCATCGGTCTCTCGTGGAGTGGTTCTTCTTCAAGCAGTTTAAGTGCGTGGCTTGACCCAACGGGAAGCGGTGTGCAAACGCTGGATACATTGAATCCAAGCGCGGCTCCAACGGGTGCGTGCTGTGTTGGAACTAGCGGTGCTTGCCTTGATATAACAGAAGCTCTCTGTATTGCTGGTAACGGAACATTCCATGGGGAGGGTTCCGATTGTGGTTCAGTGAATTGTTCGCCCGAACCAGATTGTCCTGCAGATATCAATAGCGATGGTGTTGTCGATGTAAGCGACGTGCTTACGCTCATTAGTGCATGGGGTTCAAGTGATGCCGATGCAGATGTTGATGATGATGGAACAGTTGATGTTGCAGATTTACTCATCGTGATCGACGCTTGGGGTGCGTGCGAATAATAAAATGGCTCTGAGCCTACTTGGCCTGAGTCAAATGAGTTTCATACTACGATCAAAATCAGTTGGCACCAGCATCAAGAGAGAATCGCCTTTGTGTAGCAATCTATCTGATGGAGGATTGAAATGATGTTTTCCGTTTTGCTCGCGGATAGAAATAACTACACCAGTATGTTGTTGATGAATTGTCAGATCAGTCAACATGTGTCCCTCAACTTCAGGATGATCTGAAAGTGGAATTTCAATAATTGTGTGTTCGCCTTGGCAGGCAATTTGCGTAAAAAATTCGTGCAAGTGCGGCGCGGTTAACAGCGAGGCTAATTGATTTGCAGCTGATTCTCCTGGAACAACAATGTCATTTGCGCCAGCACGATGTAACCATAACCTAGAAGGCTCTCTTTCTCCAAGAGCAATAATTTTAGCGCTAGCGTTGAGTTCACGTGCAACCATGCACACATATACGTTAGAAGCATCATCAGGCATGGAAGCAATCATGCCAGCGGCCTTTTCAATACCTGTATGTTTTAATGGTGTATCGCTATCTGTGGCATCGGCTTCAACAACGAGAAAGCCATCTGAACTTGCTTCCTCTGCAGCATTTGCGTTTTTTTCAATGACAATAATGTTTATGCCAGATTTTGCAATGACGTTTGCTGCTCTTCTTCCAACACGCCCATACCCACAAATGACAATATGGTTCTTCATGGTATCAAGTGTAGATTTCATTTTTTTTTGTTCCCTTTGTTTGTGCATGTCGTTGCCGTGAATCAAACTTTGCATGATGCTAAAACCGTAGAGCACGGCACCTAGACCGATGGTGATGACAGCCATTCCCCAAATTTTCTGTCCGGTTGTGAGTTCACCGAGATTTCCAACAGTCGAAACGAGATTCAAAGTATCCCAGAGGCAATTGATGACTGCGTCAAATGTTGGCTCATGGGCATATTTTCCAGTAAGTTGAAAGCCAACGGTCGAAATGATTGTGACACCAAAAAGCGTACTTCCTGCAACGGCCAATTGGCGTTTTAGACGCCTATTTTGGTCCTGGATCACTCGTTCAGGTTCGATGATATACCGTGGCATCATGTGGATTTTATGGTGAAATTGCCCATTATTACTTGCTTTTACCTAAAAACTTTGGTTTATTGCATAAAAATGATAGATTTACATTTTTATTGAACCATGTTAAGTCCCACTTGCGAATAGCGTATAAGAGATACTAGGTCTGTAATTAAGCGCGATGTGCGTTAGCAGGAGCAATCTATAGTTTGTTTGGAGATAAAGGAGTACAAACATGACAATCACGCCAATTTTACTTGCTGCATTGTGTACCTCGGCCCTCACGGGTCTTGGCCAAGAAGCAAATAACCAACGTTTACCGAAGGAAGCAATTCCAAAGATTTCCGTGCCGAGTCTCGATTACTCTGCACTTTTTGATGCTGACCGCTCGCGAGAAATAGCTGGTCAAGCGCCGCAGTTTGCTGTTCCAAACTCGAAATCAATTACACCAGCGACTGATGGTATTTGGGAACGAGTTGACATGGATACACAACGTTGGACGCTGCGAGTTTCATGTGACAATGCGCTTTCAATGAACCTCGGTTTTGGTCGATACAACATGCCATCAAGTGGTTCGATGACAATCACTGATGAATCAGGCGAGTATCGCATTCGACCATTCACTGCAGACGATAATAAATCACATGGGCAACTCTGGACTCCAGTTGTGCCTGGTGGCGAAGCAACTATTGAAATCGTAGTTGATTCAGATCAAAAAGCATACGTTGTAAAAGGCATTGAACTTACATCGATTAACTCTGGTTATCGATGGGTGCATGATGCTGCAGAACGCGGTTCATCAGAATCTTGCAACATCGATGTTGTTTGCCCAGAAGGTAACGCATGGTGGGATGAAATTCCCTCCGTTGGTGTGTATACACTTAATGGTTACTTAACTTGTACAGGCGTTATGATGAATAACACCGATCAAAATCAAACTCCTTTATTCCTAACAGCAAATCACTGCGGTGTAACAAACAGCACTGATTCATCTATTGTTGTGTATTGGAACCACCAAAACAGTTATTGCCGAACTCCTGGTAGTAATGATAGTGGTGGAAATGGTGATGGTAACTTTAATCAATTCACAAGTGGTTCAAGTATGCGTGCGACTCGCTCGTACAGTGACTTTACATTGACGCAACTTTCGTCAAATCCTAATGCAGCATGGGGAATTACCTATGCTGGTTGGTCACGAGCAAGCTCAGCATCACTCGGTGCTGGTATTCACCACCCAGAAGCAGCAGAAAAACGAATTTCATTCCCAGACACTGTTCAAGGTAGCGGTGAATATTGGGATGTAAACTGGGGTGAAGGTCGAACTGCTCCTGGTTCATCAGGCTCACCACTGTTTGATGGCAACCACCGAGTTGTTGGTCAACTTTGCTGTGGCTCATCCTACTGTCCCAACGATTTGAATGACTATTATGGTCGTTCGCTTTATCAATCATGGGACGGAAATAGTTCAAGTAGTTTAAGTGCATGGCTCGACCCAGCAGGAACAGGTGCTCAAGCAATTGACACGTTGGTACCTGGCGGCGGTGGCGATCCATCCGGCGCATGCTGTGTTGGTCAAAGTTGTACGTATGGAACCGAAGCAGATTGTTCTGCAATCGGTGGTACATACCAAGGCGATTACGTTTCATGTACAAGCTATCCTTGTGGTGGTGCTCCTGAAGGTGCATGCTGCCAAGGCGAATTCTGTTCAATCATGACGCAAGCTGGTTGTGGTTCCGAAGGTGGTAGTTATCAGGGCGATAACACAACGTGCGGTGCAACCACATGTGATAACGGTGGCTGCGAAGCTGGTTACTCTCCGGACTGTGTGGGCACATGCTTCGAAGACGCTGTTTACACAGACTGGGTTGGCGATGGCTATTGCGATGATGGTTCATATATTCCGTCTGATTATGGATATGGCGGACCTGAAGGCGTAGCTATTTGGCTTAACTGTGCAGAATTTAACTGCGATGGTGGCGATTGTCCTGACTGTGAAGGTGGCGGCGATCCAACAGGTGCTTGCTGCTTTGGTACTGACTGTTTCGAATTGGTTGAAGCAGAATGTACAGCTAACGGCGGCGAATGGGTTGGCGATAATACAACGTGTGGTGCTAACACTTGTGGTTCACCCTCAACTTGCGATGCAGATGTCAACAACGATGGTACTGTCGACGTTGGTGATGTTCTTGCGTTGATTAGTGCTTGGGGAACGAACGATGCTGACGCTGATATAAATGGCGATGGCGTTGTAGATGTTGCGGATCTTCTTGTTGCAATTGATGCTTGGGGACCTTGTGAAGGTGGCGGCGATCCCACAGGCGCTTGCTGTGCAGCAAATGACTGTGCAGTGATGACAGCGACAGAATGTGCTGGCATCGGCGGTGATTACCAAGGCAATAATTCATCTTGTGCTGGCGACCCATGCGGTGGCGGCGATCCAACAGGTGCTTGCTGTGTTGGTACAAGTTGTACAACTGGTACTGAAGCAGACTGCTCTGCTGCTGGTGGTACATACCAAGGCAATAATTCATCATGTGCTGGAGACCCATGCGGTGGCGGCGGTGGATGTGAAGCTGGTTGGACTGCAGATTGCCAAGGTACATGTTTCCCAGACTATGTATATGAAGCATGGGTTGGCGATGGCTATTGCGATGATGGTGCTTACATTCCAGCTGACAACGGTTGCACTGAATGTCCAGCAGGTGTTGCAATTTGGCTTAACTGTGATGCGTTCGATAACGATGGCGGTGACTGCGACGGCGATCCAACAGGTGCTTGCTGTGTTGGTACAAGTTGTACAACTGGTACTGAAGCAGACTGCTCTGCTGCTGGTGGTACATACCAAGGCAATAATTCATCATGTGCTGGAGACCCAT
>JABHZL010000010.1 GCA_018656645.1 Phycisphaerae bacterium | reverse complement strand
TGGAATGGATTTTGTGGAATGCGTCACACACTCGCTCATTAGTGTTGATGCGGCAACTCCGTTCTTAGTTGATGGCGAAGCACTACTTCTTCTGCAAGATAGCCGCGCTGCTGCCGAGCCAGTCTTGCGGCCGTCAATTATTCCAAGTTTGTTACGTGTACGAAAACACAATGATGACAATGGAGTAAAACAACTCCGCATCGCTGAACTTGGTTCCGTATTCAAACTTATAGGTGATCGACATGAAGAACATGTTGAACTTGCATTACTGATTGATGCAAAAGAAAGTGATGGCATTGGTCAGCTGAGAAGTACTCTTGACCGTCTATGCCAAGTGCTTACTGCAACGAAAAGTGTTGAGGTTGCACCCAGCGAAGATGCGCCCTGGCTTGAACCAGCTGGAACTGTTTCCTTCAATGGCAAGGTCGTTGGAAAAGTTGGGCGGCTAGTAACATCAATCCAAAAACAATGGGATGTACCCAATACAATACATCTTGCACAATTGGATCTGAACGATCTCTTTGCAACCTATCCGCCAGAAGTGGTTTCAAAACCATTACCGACGCAACCAGCAATTGAACGGGATGTTTCTGCAATCCTCAGTGAAGATGTTTCTTGGCAACAAGTGCAAAGTGTAATTTTATCATTAGATCTCCCCTGGCTAGAAACTGCAGAGTTTGTGACAGTTTTTAGAGGCAAGGGAATTGAAAGCGGCAAAAAATCACTCACACTTCGACTTCGTTTCCGCGACGAAGATCGGACACTAACGCATGATGAAGTTGACCCCCCCTCTTCAAAAGCAATCGAAGCACTTTGTTCATCTCTTGGTGCGGAAATACGCTCGTGAATGTTGGAGAACAAAAATTCAACGATTTTCTAAATGCTCTTGCATCTAAAGAGCCCGCTCCAGGTGGTGGGGTGACCTCAGGGATACTGGTTGCGCTGGCAACTTCACTTGGGAACATGGTCATTGCTTATACCGAAGGCAAAAAAAAATATGCAGACAATCAGTTGCTCCATGAAGATTGTGGAAAATTTTTCGAAGCAGCTCGAGTAGAATCAATGGAGCTTGCTGCAGCAGACGCACAATCGTATGCGGCTCTCAATACACTCTGGAAACTAGAGAAGAACGATCCCAAACGAATTGAACGGTGGGATCATGCCGTTGAACAAGCAACCGATGTGCCAATCCAAACAATGGAGCTTTGCTTTCGTGTTCTAACAACACTTGAAACAATGATTGGTAAGACCAACAACATGCTTGTAAGTGACCTTATTACAGCTTCAATACTTGCGAGAAGTTCTGTAGAAATCGCGGCGGTCACTGCTCGTATTAATATTCCACTACTTGAAGACCAAGCAAGAATGAGCGAGCTTGAAAAGAGGGTTTGTACGCTAGAAACAACGTGCAGAACACTTGCAAAAGACATTGAAGAAGCCTGCGGGGCTGTATAATTCCGCGATGCATACAGTTTCTAAACCACATGCAAATATTCTTGATACTGCAGTATTGCAAGATGTAACGGATGGAAACCTGCGCATAACCCCAGAGCAAGCACTACGTTTGTATCACGAAATGCCACTACCTGAACTTGGACGCTGGGCAGATGCCAGATGTAGAACACTACACGGTGATCATCTTCGAACGTACGTTATTGATCGAAATATTAATTACACAAATGTCTGCACTGCTAAATGCACGTTTTGCGCATTTCGACGCGATGGACATGAAGATGACGCCTACACACTTTCATACGATGCGCTCAAGCAAAAAGTGAAAGAGATTGTTGAAATTGGTGGCACGCAAATTCTCATGCAAGGAGGCATGAACCCTGAGCTTCCACTCTCTTGGTATGTAGAGTTGTTAGAACAATTGCGGAGCGAATTCCCAACTGTTCATATTCATGCGTTCAGTCCACCTGAAATAATTGAGTTCATCAATTTTTTCAACACCCCCGGAAGTTACTTAGAAGAACAAATTCGATTTGTTCTTACTGAACTGCAAAATGCAGGCTTGCAATCTATTCCGGGAGGTGGTGGTGAAATTTTTGCACCTGCAGTTCGTGAAAAAATAGGTTTGGGCAAATGTACTGCTGAAGTATGGTTATTAGTTATGCGAGTTGCACACGAACTTGGCATGAATACAAGTGCAACAATGATGTTTGGTCATTTAGAAGGCATCGCCGACCGCATCCACCACATGGATCTTGTACGATCGTGGCAAGATCAATCTATTCAAGATTTTAGTCTTGATGGAGGTGGACGATACGTTTCATTTATCGCTTGGCCATTTCAGCCCGACAATACACCTCTTGGTCGAATCCCCGAAATGACAACCAATGATGTGTTCCCCGGTGACATTGTTGCTAAGCTTGATGGCACGGGGCATAAATCAATGCACAAAGATTTTGGACGCCGACTTCGTCTTGCTGGTTCAAGTTCCTATCTACGAACTCAAGCACTAAGCAGACTGTACCTTGATAACATTTATTCAATTGGATCGAGTTGGGTCACCATGGGTCCTGCAATTGGTCAAACTGCCCTGATGTATGGAGCAAATGATTTAGGTTCGGTTATGCTTGAAGAAAATGTAGTAAGTGCAGCAGGAACTACTTGGTGCCTCGACGAAGCGAAACTTTGCAGAATGATTCGAGAGGCTGGTTTTACCCCCGCAAAACGCGATAATACATACAACCTTCTTACAATTCATACAGGTGATGATGCTCCAGACCGTCGTATCAAAGACTGGTCGGTCCTAAACAAGAACAAACTTGTAGTTCACACAGAAGATTGCAACAATGTTCCATTAACTTTATCGAAGTAAAGAACTTCTGTTATTGTCAAAGAAACACAATTTTATTTTCATTCACATTCCAAAGTTTAATGTTTCAAAAAAAGTTTCTACAAAGATCTATATACAAACGATGCGAAAAAGATGGTTGAAACGTTGTACGAAGAAGATATCGAATACTTCAAATACAGTTTTTAGGGCGTTAAAGAGCTCCATATATTAAAAATCCATAGCCGCCACAGACACAAAAGATTAGAAATATTGGAGCAAAAAGTACAGCAAAACTTGCTCTTCCCCCACTCACTTGTTGTCCTTTAGAAATCATATTTATAGCGGACACATTCCACCATGCAAATCCCAGGATTCCTCCAAAGCATGGGACAATACTAACTATTAAAGAACCTCCGGCGTACAACATCGCCTGCAACGTTCGACTAAAGGTAAACGAACACCCGCCGGTCATGAGTAGGAGAACGTGCGTAATTCCTGCCCAAATTAATACGTATATCTGCAATAAAACAAAAATGAAAAATAATTGGACAAGGATTATGATCAAAATATCAAAAACACCGGGTCCCGATTGAGGCCCCACATATGAAAGAAGGGAAATGGAAAAAAAAACAGATGGGAGGATCAATGAGATAGTAAAGGTCACCATACATGTTATCAATAAAAAACTCCACGCTTTTACAGTTGATTCGTGAATTGGAATCCGCCCCATTGTTTTGCTTGGCTTGGTCATCACTAACCAAACTGTTTGAAAATACCTGCTGAACCAGTTCCCTTCATCTGCGTGTATCGGGAGTGAAACACCACTCGATTCCGCTCCACTGAGTGGCCTGACAATGTAATAATCTAAACCAATGGCAAGTCCACACCCTTCACATTGCTCAATATTCAAATCAGGCCAACCATTTGTGCCATGGCCTTCTACACCATGATTACAGTGAGGGCAATGAAATTGAACTGAATTTTTTTCAAATTCAAAATCTTTGATTGAAAATGTATCACCACATTCTGGGCAAACTCGACCAGTACAATGCCAGAGTTCGTAATCACATGCTAGACACCGCATTTATTATTCTTAATTTTCAGGAGCGTCGCTTGCTACTCGCCGACGGAATTCTTGCTCAAGTGATTTCGAAATAGGACCAACTTTTCCTGATCCAATAACATCGTGGCCAACATGGCTGACACCAATTACTTCAGCAGCTGTGCCAGTGAGAAAAATCTCATCTGCAGAGATCACTTCGTCCAATGTAATTGATCGTTCGTGAATGGTGTACCCAAGCGCTGGCGCTACTTCATCGATGACAAACCTACGTGTAATTCCGTTGAGAATCCCCGCGCAAAGATGAGGGGTAGAAATTATCCCATCTTTGATAATAAAAATATTATCACCAGTGCACTCGGCAACTTCACCATCAATATTTAACATCAATGCTTCAAGGACTCCAGCATCGACCGCTTCAATTTTGGCAAGAATGTTGTTCAAGTAGTTCAAACTTTTTACTTGCGGGTCAAGGCAAGAGATAGGAACTCTCGGACGTTTTGAAACAATGATGGACATGCCATCTTCATACATTTCGTCTGGGTAGAGTTTAATTTTTTCTGCAATAATAAAAACTGTGGCTTTTGGACAGAGGAATGGATTTAGACCGAGCGTGCCCTTGCCACGAGTAAAAACCAACCGAATGTATCCATCTTGACGATCATTGATCGCGACAGTTTCTCGAATGGCTTCTTCGATTTCTTCAATACAATATCCAGGTTGTAATCGGATGGCTGCTGCTGATTCAAACATCCGCTCAACGTGTGAACGAAGTTTAAGGATGCGACCGTTGTAAACTCGAATACCTTCAAAACAGCCGTCACCGTAGAGTAGACCATGATCGAAAACACTCACAGATGCTTTATTTGTATCTACAAACTCACCATCCATCCAAATCTTTGTTTTTGCTGCAACTTGTGGCATTTCCGTATTGTAGCATCAACGGTAAGACCTAAACGCAACCTCAACAACATCTATTGTTGTGATTTGCCATACTTCTTCAGCATTTGGCCTCACAATCAAACGCCATCGGTGTGGAACGCTTCCGATACCTGTGATTCGTGTCATCATCGAAACCTCTACAAGCGCATCGTGCTCACGTTCAAAAACCTCAAGCCGCAAAATTGTGTTTGAAGTCGGCGGAAATTGTTTGTGCAAATAAGTCACACCTTCAACTACACCGGATATTTTATCTTGTAATTTTCCACCAAGATCGTCAACAACAACAACAGTCGGCGAAACCAACTGGCGAACACTGGAAATATTATTGTCAAGTACTGCTTCAATAAATTTGTTTGTGACTCGTGTTGCGTTTTCACGCGGTGTAGAAAATATGTTTCCGATGATCATTGCAGCAATTGCAAAAATAACTACCACAAATCCATATTTAATACGATTCAATTTACCATCCCGAAGACCGGTCCAAATTAATGCGATAGATATAGAACTAAGAATACATCCAGAGGCCCAAGGGTGTTCTATAACAAAACGCACGGATTAGTTCCACGACACGCCTTTTTCCCAGCGATCTTGTGATTGATCACTGCTTATGGATAACAACTGATCTATATGGCGAAGTTCTGAAAGAATACGAAGTGTTCTTTGTTCAAAAGATGGTTCTGCAAGTAACTCGTACCTAAATTCAGCATCATCAAGTAATGCTCCACCTATCAACTCGAAGAGTGCAAGTGTTGTGATCTCTTTTTGATCTGTCCAATATTCAAGTGCTTCAAGACGCTCCAATCGTTGAAGATTCGGACGTTGTAAAAGTTGATGAAGTTCATCTCTTTTCGCTTCAAGATTTTGTTCTTTTGAAGATTCTGTAGCCTTCAACGAAACACTGCTATAAACACGTTCTTTCGTTGGATTTTGTTGCTGTTTAATCGTTGCTCTGCAAAGACCGTATACCAAAATGTTATATCCATCAGATTTCGTATCGTGTTGTACAACCTGCCCTAAGCAAACCGCTGGTCTGACATTTAGTGTTTTACTCAACGGAGCTGCATCGTCTAGCGGTGCAAGAGTAGCAATCGCAATTTGGCCACTTCCATCGAGTGCGTGATCAACCAACTGCCGATAGCTCGGTTCACTCACTGATATCGGAACGACTGTGTGTGGCAACAGTGCCGTCTCTGGTAGGGGAAACAGTGGAAACGACTTCTTGAAATTGACAGATACTGATTCTCGCATATACCTTGATGATACGCCACAATTCTCCACTTTCTCCAATAACTTGCCTTTTTTCTTCCATCAATTTTTATGTGTACCGGGTACAACGTCGATTGATCGCAGACTGGGGAGTGCAACATCGCAAAGCGAAGTGTGCACATACCGAAACCTATGGGGTCAATCGGTCTAAGATTAGGTTTGTTGAAGTGCGTTGTTTCTAAGATTTGACGTCACGTGTTGCAAACTGCGTCCGGGACAAGCTGTCGCCGCCCACTCTTGGTGTGTCAGCACGCGCCGAACAGGTACTTGATAGCGGTTCATCAGTGTTTGCAATGTACTCAGTACAGATGCTTGCTGCGTTGCATTTACGGGTTGTCTTTCGTAATTCCCAAGCACAACCACACCAACATTGCCCTCGTTTCGAGCTCGCACGTGCGCCCCCTGCCATGTCAGTGGGCGACCCTCCCACAACCGACCAGAGGGATCGATCGCGAAATGGTAACCAATGTCTCCCCACCGCCCACCATCGCGGCGAAGATGTGATCGGCGAATTGTCTCAAGTCTAGACGCAGCGGCCGATTTTGAAGTGTTCGTAAAAGGTGACATTCCATCGTGATGCACCGTGATGTATTTCACTGGTAGCATCTTGTTCATATTTCGAGGAATCGGGTTTCCCTTCGCCCAACTTGCTCGAGAAATTGCACCAATCGACTGCATCGCTGGCGGCAAGACTGCTAGCTCCAGTTCAGAAGTACCCAAAACGGGTGCCTGATCCCAAATTGGGGCGGGTAACATCGATGTCACTTTTTTACCACCACACCCAACAAGCATCAAACTACTTGCCATTAAAAAACCTCGGCGATTCAATAGAGGATGATGATTGTTGTTGGAAATTTTGGACATGTTTATGTACGGTAAGAGTCTATCGTCCTGTGATGATATTTGGCTATAAAACTGACCAAAAACAGTATGAAATAAAGGATTAAAAAAGGCATATTGGTGGCTGAAAAGGTATAATTAGGGGACCTACTGACGCAGACAACTTCTGGGCATTTACACCATTTAATGAGGCTCCATGGCAAAGACACAAGATACATACACCTCTGAACAGATTCAGGTTCTAGAAGGTCTTGAAGCAATTCGAAAACGCCCAGGAATGTACGTTGGGGGCACGGGTCTCAACGCCCTACATCACCTCGTGTACGAGTGTGTTGACAACGCAATCGATGAAGTCATGGCGAATTTTGCCACTTCTATCACCGTCAGAATAGGCGTAGACGGCTCTTGTACCGTCATTGACGACGGCCGAGGCATGCCTGTCGACAAAATGAAAAGCGACAATCCAACCATCGATGGTCGCCCTGCTGTTGAGGTCATCATGACCCAGCTTCATGCTGGTGGCAAATTCGATGACAACGCTTACAAGGTTTCAGGTGGCCTCCATGGTGTTGGTGTGAAATGTGTCAATGCACTATCTGCATGGACTGATGTAGAGGTCATCAAAGAAGATAAAACTTGGATGATCAGTTTTACGCGAGGGGAAGTCAACAAAAAACTGCACGTCGTTGAAGAATACAAGGGTGATCCCAGAAGAACAGGCACACGTATTTCGTTTTTGCCAGACTCTGAAATCTTCCAAGATACAGTTTTTCAATACGACCTTTTACAAAACCGTTTAAGAGAACTTTCATTCCTCAATCCCGGAGTCATGATCCACCTCGTTGACGAACGCGTAGATGCCGATGGCAAAGTTCGCAAAGACACCTTCCATAGTGAAAATGGACTTGCCGACTATGTTTCCTTTATCAACAGAGGCAAGACAGAGTACAGCCCTCCTATTGCTCTCTCAATGGAAGATAAAGATACACAAATTATTTGCGATATTGCAATGCAATATACAGACGCAACAAGTGAAGTCTTGCTTGCGTTTGGCAACAACATCGTAAACCCAGACGGCGGAACACATGTTTCCGGTTTCAAAACTTCACTTACGCGAACAATCAATGCGTATGCGAAGCGAAACAATTTGATCAAGGGGCTCACTCCATCCGGCGATGACTTACGTGAAGGTTTGACCACCATTATCTCTGTCAAACTCGCCGAACCCCAATTCAACAACCAAACAAAAGAAAAATTGTTAAATCCAGAAGTAGAAGGTTTCATATCTTCATTGGTTGGACAACTTCTTGGCTCTTGGTTAGAAGAACATCCTTCTGAATCACGAAAAATATGCACAAAAGCAATTCTCGCTGCTGAAGCACGAGAAGCTGCACGAAAAGCTCGTGAACTCATTAAGCGTAAAGGCGCACTTGAATCTGGCGGCATGCCACAAAAACTTGCAGATTGTGTCACAAACGATGTTGATCGATCTGAACTTTTTATCGTCGAAGGTGATTCTGCAGGCGGTTCAGCAAAAGGTGGCCGCGATCACGACACGCAAGCGATTTTGCCACTCAAAGGTAAGATTCTCAATGTAGAACGCGCGCGGATTGACAAAGTTCTTGGCTTTGAAGAAATTCGCATATTGATCCAAGCACTCCAGTGTGGCATTGGTGAAGATTTTGATATTTCAAAATTACGGTACGGTCGCGTTATCATTATGACTGACGCAGATGTTGATGGTTCGCACATCCGTACACTCTTGCTCACTTTCTTCTTCCGACAAATGAACGAACTTGTAAGGCAGGGCAAAATTTTTATTGCTCAGCCACCACTTTATCAAGTAACTCGGAACAAAAAAAGTTCATACGTACTTAACGAAACAGAAATGACGGATTTACTCACAGAGATGGTGATCGATTCAGCATCCCTCGTAGCCCGCAACGAAGATAGTGAAGAAGTACAGCGAATTTGCGGCGAAGATTTACTTCGCACCACAAAACAGCTTACCAGACTCGTTGAATTGGTTGACATTTCACAACGACGCGGCACACCATTCCCTATTCTTCTGGGCATGAGAGAAAATGATCCTGAAGGGCAAAACAGACTTCCTAGATATCGAGTGGTTTGGCCAGGGCACGAAGAAGTGTGCTGGAGTGAAGAGACTGCTCGAAAAATCGTTTCAGACAATCATCTTCTGCTTGAGGACCTAAACACTGAAGTAGAAAATGGTGATGCCACCCGCCTTGCTGCACTACGCGAACTACATGAAAACCGTGAAATCGATGTCATCATCGCATCACTCGCCGAAGTCAATATCCAAGTTGCGGATTACACCCTCGTTCAAGAAGAATCTGTGAGCGGAGAAAAACTTGCAACTAAATATGCTTGGATCGTTGACGCAGGAACCGACAAAGAAGAAGTAGTAGAGGTTCCAAACATTCCTGATATTCTTGAATCACTTCGTGCAATTGGACGCCGAGGGATCGACATCAAACGCTTTAAAGGTCTTGGTGAAATGAACCCCGAAGAACTTTGGGAAACCACGATGGATCCAGAGCAACGTACACTTTTACAAGTAACGTGGGATGCCGCTTCTGATGCAGACCAGTTATTTACTACGTTGATGGGTGAGCAAGTCGAGTGCCGCAGGAAGTACATTGAAGACCACGCGCTTGAAGTTAAAAATCTCGACATCTGATTGGATTGTTTCCAACATCGCTTGGCGATTCGTTCGAGAATTCATTTATCTTCGTTTCTTGCAACGCAATCTATTTCAGCAAACGCGGCGTCTCTAATTCTGCATGCATCGCATTGCCCACACGGTACATCACTCTGTGGATCGTAACAACTCTGCGTCATGGAAAAATCAACTCCAAGCGTGAGCCCAGTTTTAATAATTTCAACTTTTGTCATGTCGATCAGTGGTGCGTGAATTCTTAGTCGCTCACCTTCAACACCAACTTTTGTTGCAAGATTTGCTGTTTGTTCAAAAGATTCTATAAATTCACGTCTGCAATCTGGATACCCTGAATAATCGACAGCATTCACGCCAATAAAAATGTCAAACGCCCCGATTGCTTCAGCGTACCCTAGCGCGTGACTCAGAAAAATTGTGTTTCTTGCAGGAAC
>JABHZL010000078.1 GCA_018656645.1 Phycisphaerae bacterium | reverse complement strand
CTGTGCGACTCAATATATATTCGTTTCCAACCCGTTTTGAACGCTTCAAATGTTGGGTACATGGAACATTTCAACAATCCATCTGCAAATAAAAGTTGTACCCGGCCACCCGTGTGCCTATCTATTTTTTTTGCAAAAGCAATATCCTCAAGCAAGGCTTCTTTGACTGCTTCATGCCCTCCAATTTCTTCGTATGTTTTTCTTGAAAACAATAAAAATTGTCCATTTGCAAATGGGCGTGTTCTGTGTTCACGATTCACTTTGTCAACTGGATATTGTCTTACTAAAAAAGTACTTGCAATTGGTTGCGCGATTCGTTCGAAGGTTTTTGTGATAGTCAGGGTGCTCAAAATACTTAGCAATGATGCGTTTCGTTTAATCGCCGAAGCAACAGCACAGCGAACGAGTTCCTTATCGAACTTCGTGTCGGCATCGGTAAATAGCAACCACTCCCCAGTTGCTTCAGATGCACCTATTCTTGCAGCGTTACACTTTCCTGCCCATCCTTCTGGACAAGAATCGTTTTCAATAATAGAAACACGGTCATCATCTTTGGCGTGCTTCTGAAGAATTTCAAGTGTGCGGTCACTACAACGGTCAAGAACAAAAATGATTTGAAGGTTCTTGTGAGTTTGGTTGCGAAGAGAAGTCGCACACTTGTCGATCACCCGCTCTTCGTTGTGTGCGGGAATCACGATGCTCACTGAAGCATCTGTGGGCTCTGGAAGGTGTAATCCCTCTCGAATTGTTGCTTGTGTTTGAGCCATCATGCACAAGCGAAAGGCAACACCTATCCAAAAAATAAGTGTCCCTGACACCGCAACACCCAAAATCCATATCATGATTTCTGTCACACTCATTATTTAGTGCATTCTACCGATGTATGATTGCCATAACGATGCAAAGCAAGGAAAAACAACCTCCGATCTTTACGCGTTGTGGTGTTCGCAATGTAGATAGCGATGCGATTGAACACTTTCGCATTGAAGGTATAGTGCTTATGGAGAATGCCGCACGAGGATCCGTTGATGTGATAAAAGATTTATGCAGCAAAGATGAACTTCAACACGTCATCGTTTTGTGCGGCGCTGGAAATAATGGTGGGGATGGGTATGCAATCGCTCGTCATCTCCATAACAGAGGGTGCCGAGTGACAATCACGCCAATTGCACCACCCAAAACTCCAGAAGCAATTACGAATGCGAACATCACTGAGAAAATGGGTATCCCTTTTATCCTTTTTAAAGAAGATATCTTTGAAGATGCAACCCTCATCATCGATGCTATATTTGGTACTGGAATCAGTGAAGAAATCCGTGGTCCTGCATTGCGAATCATCCCCTTTCTTCACAGATGCAATGTAAAAATCATCTCAATTGATATTCCATCTGGACTCGACTGTGATTCAGGCCATCCATTGGGTATCGCTGTAAAGGCCGACCTCACGATCACATTCGTTGGTTTAAAGCAAGGTTTTATGCAAGATTCTGCATCAAAATTCCTCGGTAGCATTGCCGTAGTCGACATTGGCTGCCCGCAAGAATTGATAAAAAAGTACGCATTACCCAACACCTAGTACGATGCGTACTTCGTGTACCAAACACTGTTAACAAATCGATACTTGATGAGTCGCGTCATCCCATTGATCGCTATCGCAGCAGTCGGGTTATGCGTTGCCCTTGTCATTGTCGTCGTCTCTGTGATGACTGGCTTCCTTGATATGGTGCAATCTGCGGGTAAAACGCTCATGGGTGATGTAATCATTACGTATGGTGTTTCCGGGATTCCACATTATGAAACTCTTGTTGATAAGTTAGAAGAAGATCCATCCATTATTGGTGCAACCCCAATCGTAGATGGATGGGGACTTCTTCGAATGCCCTATCCTGATACTGATGCAAAGCAAAGTGAAACCGTCCAAGTTTGGGGAGTTGAACCAGAATCATTTGCAAAAGTGACAGGTTTTAATGATTCATTGCAATGGAAAAAACCATCTAAACAACAAATAGATTGGTTGCTGTTTGATGCAATAACTGCCAATGCCAGCGCAATACTGAAAACGATGAGTGAAGATAATCAGCAACTATTAATCGACACTGTCGATGGTGCTGGGGCGACAATGAATTACCAATTCACTGATCTGTGGTCTGCGATGAAAGAACAACTTTCAGAAGAACAGTGGGAACTTGTCAATGCGTACGACGAACGGTTACAAAATCCTGAATCTTTACTTGCACAAGGACTCTCTCTTTCACGCAATGGGAAGGCAGGGATTGTTTCGGGTTTGCACGTGTCAGACGGTAATGAGCGGCAGCAAGATGGATCTTACTCTGTCATTCGAAACGACCACTGGTGGATGCCTAGATACGATGGCACACTTACCATGTTGCCCATCGCTACAGGTGGTGGTTTAATTGAACCTGAATCGATCATCATGCCATTTACGAACGAATTTCAATCGGGGGTTTTCTTGATAGACAGTTCGAGAATTTTTGTTCCGATCGAAACTGCGCAGCAATTGTTACACCTCGATAGAGCTGAGCTTGTCGATCCAAATGACCCAACCGAAATTATTGGGGTTGACCCTGCAAGAGCAACAAGTGTTTTGCTACGCGGAGCAGATGGTGTTACAGCTGAAGAATTACAGCAAATTGCTGTAAAAATATACGATGAGTTCCGAGATTTACAAAGAGGAACAACAGATGTAATGCCCCCATCGAGAAGCGATCCAAGTTTGTCTATTCATACATGGAAAGAGCAACAAAAAAGTTTTACGGGCCCTGTTGAAAAAGAACGAGAACTTATGCGAACTCTCTTTTCAATTATTTACTTAGTTGTTGCAGCATTGATCCTCTCAATTTTCTGGGCAATTGTTTTTGAAAAAACCAGAGATATTGGCATCCTTCGAAGTTTAGGTGCTTCTCGGGCTAGCATAGTCTGGATTTTCTTGCGTTATGGTGGAATCATTGGAATTTTAGGTTCCTTACTTGGTCTCTTTATAAGTTGGCTTGTCACAAAAAACATCAACGAAATTCACGCTGCAATGGGTTCCCCGCCAATAGCGATTGCGATAGGTGCATTTCTCATTTCTATTGCCTCGCTTTGGGTTGTATTTATTAAAGGAAGACGTGGTGAAATACTTCCGATAGTTGTCGGCCTGCTGTCTGCTGCTACTTTTAGCGGAATTGGCGGGCTCGTACTTTTTGTCAGGTCACAGG
>JABHZL010000082.1 GCA_018656645.1 Phycisphaerae bacterium | reverse complement strand
CGGGATTAAAAGTGCTAGCCAATAGATGGTAGATATAGGTTGAAAAGGCGTCTCTTCAGTACCTATATTAGGAGTGCCCAACACCGCATCAAGGACGTAAAACAATATCGCGAACAGAACGCAGAACAGTTGAAAATACCAATATTCCATTCTTCTTGCACGGCCGCTAAACACTGCATAATTCTTTAGTACTTTAATAAAATAACTCATCGTAACTCCTTTGTAATAGTTAGCGCATACATGAACAATTTAACGATCTATAATAACTTCGATTACTTATCAATTGGGATTTCAGTGGTCTCAATAGTCTGCTGGATTGATCCTGTAATCTCACCTTGAACTTCACCTTTAATTGTAAGTTGTTGCACGCCATTGGCGTGAATGTTCCCTTGAACTACGGCTGTTTCTGCAATAGTTACTTGTTGACAAAATAAATCAACATCTCCTGTGATTATTCCTTCAAAGGTAATTTGTTGACACATTGCCGCAACATTTCCATTTACATCGCCAACAGTTGCTTTTTGGCCAAAGAAAACATACGATCCTGTTTTTGGCGTAGTCGAATCAATTAATTGTCCTTCAACAAGTGTATATCCTTGTTCCTCATATTCACGAACAAACGACGTGAAATATCTATAACCCCAGTAGCACAATCCGGCGATAATTAAAACAATAATCAAACAGCCGCAACCGCAACCCCCAGCAATCTTTTTGCCTTTGCCACTTTTAGTATCAGGAGTTAATTCGTCACATAGCTCTTCTTGCTGATTCATAAGAATAAGTATATTGACATTGTATGCATATTGCAAATAACTAAAGCAAGTTGAGAGTTTTACTCGCATTGCCCCCAGTTGGCAACTAGCAAGAGTAGGTCAGAGACGTTGACGTCGCCGTCTTGGTTAATGTCCTCGTCGCATCCCTCGCATAATCCCCAACTGTTTAAGACCTGCAGAACGTCGGAAACATTTACTGTGCCATCAGAGTTCACGTCGCCATTGCATTCTGTTGCTTCAATTCTAAATGTTAATGCTATAGGATTTGCAACAAAGCAAAACGGACCCATCGCTTCGCCACTTTGTCCATCGAACTCTAAAACTTGGTGCGAAGACATGCTCGTAACATAAAGATTTCCATTTGATCCAAATGCAAGACTTTCTGGGTTTGCAACGGAGCAAAATGATCCCATCACTTCGCCACTCTGTCCATCAAAACGCAATACTTGATGAGACGTACTGCTAGAGACAAACAAATCTCCTGTGGGGCCGAATGTAAGCGCCGTTGGGTTTGCAACGGAGCAAAATGATCCCATCGCTTCGCCACTTTCTCCATCAAATCGCAACACTTGGTGTGACGAACTGCTAGTAACAAAAAGGTCTCCAGATACTGGTAGTAGCCGAAATGTTAAGGCGCTCGGGTTTACAACAGAACAAAACGGTCCCATTGCTTCTCCACTCTGTCCGTCAAATCGCAACACTTGGTGCGAGGAACTACTAGTAACAAACAGATCGCCTAGAGAGCCAAATGTCAGATCAGTTGGATTTGCAACGGAACAAAATGGTCCCATTTCTTCTCCACTCTGTCCGTTAAATCGCAATACTTGATGTGAGGAACTGCTACAAGCGAACAAGTCGCCGGATATTCCATGCAAGCTTTTAAGTGTTTGGAATGTAATCCCAGTTGGGTTAGCTACAAATGAAAATGGTCCTATCTCTTCTCCGTTATCTCCATCAAACTGTAGCACTTGATGAGAGGAATCGCTGCAGACAAAAAGATTGTCAGCGGCAACTTGTCCAGTTGCAAACATAAGCATGATTGTCAGGTTGTAGATCCTCATAGACATCAATTCAATTCTACTTATACGCAACGTGTTCTACAAATGAAATTATCTTTTTTAACAGAAAATCGGCATCCTCATGGGTTCTAGCCTCGTGATGCGATGGGTCTAGAGTTTTTCCTTGCCTTTGAATATTTTATGTGTCAAAATAGGACTTGTTATGTTCCATGCCTCGATCATCTCGATATTCGCTTCTATCAGCATCCTTTGTTCAACCAGTTTTCTGCACGCAGGGAATCGAGGTTCAGGGGGATGGACGATTGTTAATAGTTATCAAATTCCAGAAGGCGCATCTGGTCTAGCTTGGGATGGAACAAATATTTACTTTGGAATCTACGGCGTAGATGGTGGAAGGATTTACCGAGTGGATCCATCAACGGGTATCTACACACCACAATTTGTTGGTGATCATGAGGATGCATTCGGACTGACATATGACGGAGAATATTTATGGACAACCGATCATGCAGGAAGTTCATCTACACCAGCAACGGCATTAAAACTAGATTGGAACGGAAACACAATCGATTCGTTTGATTTGCCAGATCACTATATGTCAGGAATTGCATTTGACAACGGTGACTTCTGGGTGTCGCGTTACTATCCTGATCCCTGTCATCTATATAAGGTAAACGATGCTGGTGACATAATTGATGAATTCGATGGCCCCGATGATCAGCCGTGGGATCTAGCAATCGAAAATGGATTGATTTGGATTGCGGACTACTACGGCAACACACTTTATTGTGTTGACCCTAGCAATGGTTCAGTCATTAGCAGTCACCCGTCCGAGGGCGAAGATCCCGCAGGTGTTGTGTGGGACGGACAATATTTATGGTATTGCGACAATGGTGATAACTGGGATGAAGATATTTTGTACAAAGTTGACTTGCAAGGAGGAGGTTCGCCGGAAATCATAATTTCGGATTCGGAGCATGCATTTGGTAATGTCGCAATCGGGGATTCGCTTCTCTGGAATGTGAATGTTACTAACTCAGGTACTGCTAACTTGGTTATCAGTGAAGTGGCTTTCCCCGCAGGGTCTGACCTTAGTTGTTTAGCAATTTTCCCGGTCGTTATTTCCGCTGGTAGTAGTTCCGTTCTCCCAATAGAGTATAGCCCAACATCATTTGGACCTATAAATTCAACTGTGTTTGTCAATTCTAATGATCCTATTCACTCTAGCGTGCCACTGGCCATAACTGGCCACGGTGTTTATCCAGAGCAGACTATATATATAGAAGAATTAGTACATGACTTTGGTCAAGTTCGAAGTGGCGCACACACGCGTTGGTTTATTGATGTGACCAATCAAGGCGAGTTGCCGCTTGTTATAAAGAATGCAACAGTAGATAACGAAAGTTTCTATATTGATCCCGAGGTCACATTCCCAATGACACTCAATACATTGTCTCATGTTCAGATCGGAGTTTGGTTCGCCCCATCGACAATAGCGGATGTGTCGGCGACAGTTTCCATCAATAGCAACGATCCAACTATGAATACTGTGTTGGTTGCAGTAACTGGTAGCGGGGAGGAAGTCGACTATTTAATTGGTACTGAACTGTGGTCATCACAATTTACTGACAATTGGGATAATAGTTTCAAAGCGATATCTCCAATTCCCGATGTGAGTGGTGATGGCATAAGTGATTTGATTGCATGCTCAGAAGATAATTTCATTCGCTGTTTTAATGGCAATGCTGACCAAACTGGCGATATTTTTTGGGAACATGAAATTTATAGTGGAAATATTTATTCTGATAGAGGCCTAGATATTGTTGCTGATGTAAATGATGATGGACATGACGATGTCGTGGTTGGAGCAACCGGTGGCGCGAGATTGATTCGGATGATTTCGGGTAAAACAGGAGATGAGATTTGGACGTATCACACCAATACAGTTGGTGGTGGCGGCTGGGTTTACCAAGTAGATGGAAGTCGTGACTTTACTGGAGATGGCATTAAAGATGTACTTGCCTGTGCCGGTGATGATGGCGAAGATTCAGGACCAAAACGCGCGTACTGTTTTAATGGAATTGACGGTCAGTTAATTTGGCAGCACGTTGTAGGCGGACCGGTATATGCAATCATTGCAGTTGATGACTTTACTGGTGATGGGATACCAGATGCTGTTGCCGGCGCATCTGATCAGTGGGAAATAAATGGAGTTGCAATTGGAATAGACGGAGCAACAGGGATGTCTCAGTGGACATTTCCTGTCAATGGTTCATCGGTTTGGGCTCTTGCACAAATCGGTGACATTAACCTTGATGGGATCAGCGATGTCATGATTGGTGACTTTTATGGTGAGTACTTTTCATTAAGTGCAACAAGTGGCATCGAACAATGCAGCGGTAGTGGGCTTGGAATTTTAACTGGCTTTAAACGTATTGAAGATGTCAACGCAGACGGGCACCCAGATGTTGTTCCTGAGCATTTTAACAATTTTGTTAGAGTTATTAGCGGCAAAGATTGCAGTACGATTTGGACAACGCCTGTTGTTGATAGTCCTTCAACTGCTGCTCAGATTAACGATGTCAATAATGATGGTATTAAGGATGTCGTTGTTGGAACATTGTTCAGCAATAATTACACATACTTTTTAAACGGATTAGATGGCACCGTGCTCAACACCCAGAACTTTGGGACTCCCCTTGATTCAATTGCAGCAATACCAGACGTTGTTGGTGACGGTTCTTGGGAACTTGTCGCTGGTGGTCGTGATGGAACTTTAAGTTGCATCTCAGGCGGAATTGATGCGGTTGTCTATAACCCAGCAGACATTAATGAGGATGGTGTAGTAGACGTCGTCGATTTATTAATTATCATTGATCAATGGGGTCAAACAGATTCCTCTGCTGATATTAACGAGGACGGTATTGTCAATGTTTCTGACTTGCTCATGCTGATTGATTACTGGGGATCGGGCATATAGAGTTTCGCACTTACTTTGTTTCGTTTATGCGATGCTACTATGATTGTGGTTTGCCCTTGATTAGCAGGGGTTTTCTTTTGGCACTAATGTAAAGAGCACGATTACTGTAATGCCTGCATCAGTGCTTTTTTTGCAACACGGTATTTGCTAACATTGGTTTCATAATCGTCATATTGTCTAAAAATGGTATTGACGATTTCATCATGAATGGTGGGGTTTAGTATCTTAAGTTGTGCGAGCATTTCAAAATCTTCTAGTCCGATTCGGTGCGCTTCAAATCGTAATCCTGACCATGGTTCATCGTCACCTGGATATATGACATGTGTGTCGCCAGATGGCAATTTGTTTGTTGTGTTTGGCATTGCAGGATGGTCAACAACACTTTGCGTGAAAGGGTCGGCATGGTATTGATTTAGTCCCCAGTGCAGATATCCCGAGATGTCGTACTTTGATGCTGCCCAGCCGAAATAGACTTGCCGTAAACGCTCCATATCAAGTAATCGATTCAACCATTTGCCGCCCGGAATTAAACAGGTATACGTCCAAACTTGATCGCCTTCTTTTTGACGTTCCTTGAAGAAGTCGATGTTTGCCTGAAATTCTTGGACCTGTGGACACCAGATATCGATCGAGCCAATAAGTTCTCTACTCATCGTCGCCTCAACTATTGGAATGCCCGGCATGTAGCCACGTATGTATGATGAAAGTGCTGCGTACTCTTTTGCATTTGTATCAGTTGGTTCATCTGCAATATGCTGAACCCAGCGATCTTCCCATCCAAATTCAACAATGGCATCCATCATTTGCACCGTGATTGATTTTAAATCTTTCAGCCCTTGTGGAGTGTGCGTTTCAGATTTACCAAGTTTAAGTTGCAAATAAGGGGAAGACCAATCACCATTTGGTCTATGTGCAATTGTAGATCCCTCTATCCACCATAATCCTGCCTTTGTGAATCTGTCTACATACTCTTTCAATTTCTCTTTGTCTAATATTAAATCATTTGAAAAAAAGTACGGCCAAGAAACCCAGAAGGTGTTCT
>JABHZL010000008.1 GCA_018656645.1 Phycisphaerae bacterium | reverse complement strand
GGTGTGCACACCGGTGATTCGATCACCGTTGCTCCAATCATGACATTAACCGACAAGGAATACCAACGCATGCGAGATGGTGCAATTGCCATTATGCGTGAAGTTGGTGTTGATACTGGCGGTTCCAATGTGCAATTTGCAGTGAACCCAAAAGATGGACAACTTATTGTCATTGAAATGAATCCGCGTGTTTCAAGAAGTTCTGCACTTGCTTCAAAGGCGACAGGTTTTCCAATTGCCCGAATTGCAGCATTGCTTGCAATTGGATACACCCTTGATGAACTTCGAAATGATATTACAACAACAACATCAGCTTGTTTTGAGCCATCCATAGATTATGTCGTGACAAAAATGCCACGATGGACCTTTGAAAAATTCCCAGAGTCCGATGAAACGCTCACAACGCAGATGAAATCGGTCGGCGAAGCAATGAGCATCGGCAGAACATTTAAAGAGAGTTTTCAAAAAGCAATTCGTTCGATGGAAGTGAAACGCTTTGGTTTTGGGATAGATAAAAATGACAGTTGGCTGCGTGCAAGTCGAGGCGACGAAGATGTTGAGTGGCCCATTGATGAAGATACGATGATTCGCAAATTATCAGTGCCAAGCCAAGGTCGTATGTACTACATTCGATACGCCATGAAGATGGGGTGGTCGCTAGATCGACTTCACAAACTAACTTCAATCGATCCTTGGTTCCTCGATCAACTTTCTCAACTTGTTTCTTTTGAAGATGCGTTGATGCAAGTAAAAACAATTGAACAAGTGCCAGTTGAATTAATGCAACGAGCGAAAGAGTTTGGGTACTCCGACCCACAACTTGCATATTTGTATTGTGGAATTATTTCAACAGATACAATTTTACAGGTCCGTAATCATCGCAAAAGTTTGGGCGTCGAGCCCGTCTTCAAACTTGTTGATACGTGTGCTGCAGAGTTCGAAGCAATTACACCATACTATTATTCAACGTACGAGCAGCCGATCGAAAATATCGATGGCTCTTCCTTTGTTGATGATGAAATACGAATCACCGATGCGCAGAAGATGGTAATTCTTGGTGGAGGTCCAAACCGAATCGGGCAAGGCATTGAATTTGATTACTGTTGTTGTCAAGCGGCGTTCGCTGCAAAAGAAATGGGCTTTGAATCTGTTATGGTGAATTCAAATCCTGAAACAGTTAGTACAGATTTTGACACAAGTGATTTACTCTTCTTTGAACCTTTAACTTTAGAAGACACGCTCAACATACTCGAACGCTTGAACGCTGAAAGAAACGTTGCTGGTGTCATTGTGCAGTTCGGCGGACAAACGCCGCTTAATTTAGCGCACGGTCTTGCGGCTGCAGGCGTTCCGATTATTGGAACGGGTCTTGAAGCAATTGATCTTGCCGAAGATCGTGATCGTTTTACAGCAATGCTTGATGAACTTGAACTTCGCCAACCTGAAAATGGTATTGCATATTCACTTGAGGAAGCAGTGGTGATTGCTAATCGACTGACATACCCAGTACTTGTGCGTCCGAGTTATGTTTTGGGTGGTCGCGGTATGGAAATTTGCAACGATGAAACAGCACTAAAGTTTTATATGCAAACTGCTGTCGATGTATCTGAATTAGCAAACGCCCCAGTTCTCATCGATCGCTTTTTGTCTGAAGCAACTGAAATAGATGTTGATGTTGTTGCGGACTTTACGCCACACGAAGCGACGGCATCCACGCAGGTAGAGATTTCTGCTAATGAACCACAAGCGGTTATTTGCGGCATTATGGAGCACATCGAACAAGCGGGCATTCACAGCGGTGATAGTAGCTGCGTATTGCCTCCGTTCTCACTTACAAAGCCAATTATGAAAGAGGTTCGCCGCCAAGCAAAAGCGATGGCAAAGCGGCTGCGAGTTCGTGGACTCATGAATGTACAACTTGCCGTTAAGGACGAAGAAATTTATGTCATCGAAGTAAACCCCCGTGCATCAAGGACAGTTCCATTTGTTGCAAAAGCAAAAGGTGTGCCTTGGTCACGCATAGCTGCAAAAGTGATGATGGGTGCATCTCTTACAGAATTACAAACTGAAGAAGTTCACGACACAGGTTTTTACGCTGTAAAAGAACCAGCGTTTCCATTTGAAAAGTTCCCTGGCGTCGACGTGGTGCTTGGCCCCGAGATGCGTTCTACGGGCGAAGTGATGGGGATGGATCGTTCACTCGCCGTTGCACTTGCAAAAGCAAAAATGTCGGTGAGCCGCGAACTTCCAACAAGCGGAAATGTTTTTCTTTCGGTTCGTGATAGTGATAAAAAACATGCGATCGAGGTCGCACGCTCACTCGTTTCTATGGGCTTCACTGTATTTACAACACGAGGAACTCGTGAGTTACTTGCGAGCCACAGTGTTGAAACAAAATTGATCAGAAAGATTTCTGAAGGCGCAAGACCAAATATTCGAGACCTCATTGCAAACGGGTCGATCGCCATGATCATAAATACGCCTACTAAGACTGGCGCTCAAACTGACGAAGGTCGCATTCGTGCAACGGCAGTTGAAGCAAGAGTTCCGATGATTACAACTATTACAGGTGCAAGGGCTGCCGTCTCAGCAATCGAAGCATTGCGAGCTGGTACGTGGTCAGTTTCTGCATTGCAAGATCATTTTACTTTTGAAAAACGAGAAACAGAAACAGGAAGCCACGTCTCTGCCTGATCGTTCCCAAGCGATTATAATCCCCTAATTATGCCCACTTGGATTCCAGCATTTATCACACCGCAACTCATCACCTCTGTTGTAGTGATTGTGCTTGTGTTGCATCTTGCCCTCGGTTTGGCGGCGTACTTTATTCTGCTTGAACGCAAAGTTTGTGCTTGGGTACAAGATCGCATTGGACCAAACCGTGTTGGCACCATGGGTTTGTTACAACCAATCGCAGACGGCCTAAAACTATTCTTCAAAGAAGATTTCACGCCAAAGAGCGTCGACAAAGGTTTGTTCATGCTTGCTCCTGCACTCACTGTGATTCCAGCGATGATTGGCTTTCTCGTGATTCCTTGGGGTGGATATCTAGAAATCGGTGGCACCTCTGTCGCAATTATGGGAGCGAATATCAATATTGGTGTCATATATATAGTTGCCACAGCATCGCTTGGTGTGTACGGCGTTGCGCTTGGTGGTTGGGCTTCTAACAATAAGTATTCGTTTCTTGGCGGACTTCGTGCGAGTGCACAAATTATCAGTTACGAAATTCCAATGGGGTTAGCGTTGCTCTGCGTTGTTCTTGCAGCTGGGACATTACTTCCTGAAACAATAGTTGCGCAACAACTTGATGGACAGTGGAACATTGTGCATCAACCAATCGTTGCGATTTTGTTTTATATTTGCTTGCTCGCTGAATCAAACCGAGCGCCATTCGATCTCGCTGAATCCGAACAAGAACTTGTTGGTGGTTGGCACACGGAATACTCTTCAATGCGATGGGCGCTTTTCTTTATGGGCGAATACATTCACATGTTTGTGGGTGCTGCGTTCTTTACCACACTTTTCCTTGGCGGATGGTCGTTGAATCCAATCACAGGTTGGGATCTTCCTGCAAGTGGCGGCATTTTGCTCATCGCATTGCAGTTTGGTATTGTTCTTGGCAAAGTTGTCTTTCTTGTCTTCCTTGCAATGATGGTTCGCTGGACACTTCCAAGGTTCCGGTTCGACCAACTGATGCGCCTTGCTTGGGAAGGGATGATTCCAACTTCGCTCTTATTGGTGTTAATCGTTTCGGTCTTTGTCTTTTACGGTTGGACTTCCTATTTATGGATCGGATCTATTGTTGCGATAATTATTATGGCAATTGCAAGACCACTGCTTCCAACTTCTGCAACAAATAAGCGGATCGAACTCTTGGGCAGTCGCTTTAGTGCGCCGAGTAGTCGTGTGTAAATTCCGCAATTTTTTCGGCGGGGCGTGGGTGATGCTTTGTTTACTTGTGCGATGTAAGTTTAAAATGAACGCAGGAAGTTATCTCAATTGGCGTAAAGAAACTGCTTTTGGCAAAGAAGATCAGTTTAGTGTTTCTTCTACGCAGAAACGACGGTCGATCTGGTCGTGGGCTCGCTGGGCGTGGATGATCCGAAACCACTAATGTCTG
>JABHZL010000001.1 GCA_018656645.1 Phycisphaerae bacterium | reverse complement strand
CGTGCATAGTGAGATTATAGGCTTAGTGAGAAGTCGCTTCTTCTTGTACGTAAATTGAACCGCCACCAAATTGCTTAAGAGCGTCTTGATTACAAACTTTTCCCGTTCCGCGAGCAGCAAGGTCAGGTGTTTTCTCTGGGATGTAATAATCTTCGTTTGGTAAAGATTCTCCAAACTCCCAAGCCTTTTCTGCTGCTTTTAACATTGTTGCATCTGGGTTCTGTCGCAAAGCGCGGAGCCAACCGTTAATTTTATAGGTGCCATACGACATGATGAAATCAACCATCGCTCGATCGTGTGCAAGTTGTTTTTCATCAACGCCCCTGCGAATGTCACGATCTAGTTTAGAAAGCGAACATGCAATCGCATGAATCCAAGTCGAGATCCAACTTAAACGATACTGCGTGGTTTGATTAGTAATGAGATCCTCACCTTTTTCTTTGAACATAAGTTTCACTTGGTGTGAAAATTCGCGGATCAAGTTTGAAAGGGTGGTTGCGTGATTGCGAAGTGATGGATCGATCTTAGTAATTTTTGGTGCTGGTTTTGTAATACCCAAAAACAGTTCGAGTGCAATTTTGATTGCAGCGCCAATGTTTTTATGTGGAGCCGCCTTCACGCCGAGCATAAATTCGCCAAGTTGTTTTGAGCCGTACGCAAAGATGAAACTGTGCATGACTTCATTTGCACCCTCAACGATTGGATTGATTCGAGAATCTCTCCAAAGACGTTCAAGTTCGTTTTCTGCCATGTATCCTTCGCCACCCATGATTTGCATAGCTTCATTTGTGCAACGGAAACCGTACTCTGAGCAGAAGACTTTGCACATTGCTGTCTCGAGCATGATGTCCTCGTCGTTGCGATCAACCATGCCAGTTGTGACGTAGAGCATCGCGTCCATTGCGTATCGGAATGCGCCCATGCGAGCAATACGTTCTTTCATCAATTCAAATTCACCAATTGGGCGATCAAACTGATAGCGATATTGCGTCCACTTAACAGCCTGTTCATAAGCAACAGCGCCAGCGCCAACCATGCCAGCGGCAAGTGTGCAGCGTCCCCAGTTCAAACATGTAAGTGCAACAACGATTCCCTTGCCTTCTTTGTGAAGCAAGTTTTCGCGCGGAACTTTTACATTGGTAAAACGTACTCGACCCTGCCATGTTCCTCGAATACCGCACTTAGCACGGTTTCTGCTGAAAATATCAACACCTTCCATGTCTGGAGAAACAATCAAGGCGTTAAATCGCTCCTTTGTTTTTCCAGTTTTAGGATCGGTCATTTTATATTTCGCCATGACGGTGAACATGCAAGATTGTGCTGCAGATGTGGCCCACTTCTTTTCGCCGTTAATGATGTAGTACTTGCCACATTCGGTTAACTCGCATGTTGTTTCTTGACCCTGCGCATCGCAACCAACATTGGGCTCTGAGAGACAAAAAGCACTGAGCGCTTCATTGGAAATTTTTGGTAACCAATATTGTTTTTGTTCTTCAGAACCAAACAGTGTTACAGCGTTGCACCCAATTGAAAGGTGCGCAGAAATCATCACAGCAGATGAACCGCAAGAACGACCAATGCGTTCAAGGATACGGTTGTAACTTGTGACACCAAAACCCTGGCCACCATATTTTTTTGGAACAATGACGCCACCAACACCAATTTCAAAGAAACGTTTAACTACCCAGTCAGGAATTTCTTGGTTTTGATCGATTTCTACAGAGGGGTGTTCGTTTCGGAAATATGTATCGAGTTCTTCTAGCAATTTGTCGCAACGCTCACGTTCTTCAACAGATTCCTCTGGAAACGGAAAGATCATGTCTTCACGAAGATTGCCCCAGAAGATGTTCTTGACAAATCCCATTGTTTCAGGATCTGGCCCAAGCATTTCCTGTGCTTTTTTGATTTGCTCAATATCTTTTTTGGAAACATTTTTTAGTTGGCTAGTAATGTCTGGTTTACTCATTGGTAGTTGGCTTTCTTTAAATTAACCTTTGGATAAAAACGCTTCTAATTTTTCTCGGGCAGCGGGGGTGTTTCGTAATCGAACAAGTTCACACTGTTCTGTTGCTATTGCATCTGACCAGCCCTGGTGAATACCAGTTTCTACTGCAAGGATTACACCTTGGACAGATTCACTGGTATCTAGATTGGCTTTTGCGGTTTCAACTGCTTCTTTGTAGTTTTTCTCTGTATTGAAAATACATCTTGGAATAGTCCGGTTTACGGTTTGGTTTTCTGAAAGCCATTTTGTGGCTGCGGTTTCAAGTTCTTCTGGAGTTTCTACAAGTACGTCTACAAGACCCTCTGGGATCGCACTGCTTTTAAACAAGTTTCCGGTTGCTGTTGCTTCAATGGCAACTGTTGGATCAATTCGAGCAGGCAACATTTGGCTGCCGCCCCATCCGGGGCAAATTCCAAGGCCCGCCTCTGGTAAACCTATTGGATACGGTTTTTCGTTTCCACCAACTTTAGATGCGATGATTGCATCGCAGTGCATTGCGATTTCTAAACCACCACCAAGTGCTGCACCAGAAACGAGTGCAATGCTGGGAAATGGAAGTTCTGCAAGTCGTCCAAATACCGTTGTGCCAAATGCGAGGTATGCGTGGAGTGCAGGGTCGTCAAGGGCGTCAATTTCTGCGAGATCTGCTCCCGCGACAAAGACTCGCGAGCAATCAGATTTTAAGAAGAGGCCTGTAATATTCTCTTCTTGATTTATTGCGTCTAAGGTTGCATTGAGCCGTTGAATTAAGTTTCTGTCGAGTACCACGACTGGCCTTCCATCACCATCTAGCCAAAGAGTAACGACGCCTTGGTCGTTAATTTCGTATCGAAGGAGAGAAGTTTGGGTGGTTGTATTCATTGTAAACCTTACAGATTTCCCGAAAAATAGTGTAAAAACAGCGAATGAGCCGCGCCCCTTATTCTACATGAAATCCGCTTCACATACCACATGGTATCTGCACCTCGGTGTCCCTCAAGAACACCAAGGCGCCGGCACCAAATTACCCGTAGAGCTTCTTAAGTCGGTTTTGAGCCTCTTCAGAGGCGTACAATTCAGCTGAGAGGTCGGCACCTCTGGCCAACAAAGCATTGTCGAGTGACCCGTCAATTTCATTGAGCCAAGCCTTTGTCTTTGCCAAAGCCGTTTTTCCACCACGAGCAAGATTTTTTGCAAATGCTTCTGTTTCCTCAATGAGAAGATCGAGATCACATAGGTGCGTTGTTAGCCCAGCTTCAAATCCTTGTTTTCCAGAAATTGTTCCACCGGCAAGCAACATTGCGCGGGCGCGTCCCGCTCCAATTTTTTTCATCAACCAAGGCGCAACCACTGCAGGGCAAATTCCCAAATCTACTTCTGGATAACCAACCCTTGATTCGGCGTGTGTGAAAGCAAAATCACAGACAACCATTAACCCGCATCCTCCACCAATTGCAGCACCTTGTACACACGCAATTGTAGGGACGGGCAGGGCACGAATTCTCTGGGAAACTTTTGCTAAATCATGAAGCATGTTTCCCATTGCAGCAGGATCATCAATCACGCCCTTTAAATCCATCCCAGCACAAAACGATCGCCCTTCCCCAGCAAGAATAAACACACGCATTTCGTTATTTTGTTCAACTTCATCGAGTCCGCCATGAATTGCTTCAAGCATTTCGCGTGAAAGCGCGTTTCGTTTTCCAGCCCTATTCATAGTTAAGGTTACGATATTTTCTTGTTCGGTAATTCTAATCATCTGTGCAGGATACCTAACTATGACATGTTCATGCGAATCAATTTTGCAAGCGCTTCGCCGGGACAACGTTGCTTCATGAGTGATTCACCAACAAGAACAATATGCACACCGTGTTGACGCAATCGATCGAGATCTTCTGGACTTGTTATCCCCGATTCACTCACTACAACACTTGTGTCCTCAACCACATCAACCATTCTAATGGTGTGCGAAATGTCAGTTTTCATGGTTTTTAAATTTCGATTGTTGATTCCAAGCAAACTGTACCCAGAGTGTGGAAAACCTATGTGTCCCTGAATTTTTAACAATTCATCCAGGCTGTGGGCTTCTACAAGGCTCGTCATTCGCAACTCATGTGCGAGAATCATGTAATCCATCAACTGTCCCTCGGAGAGTACCTCGGCGATAAGTAAGACCGCATCAGCACCAGAGGCCCGCGATTCCCAAATCTGATATTCATCGATGATAAAATCCTTGCGAAGGACGGGAAGAGAAATAACATCTCGTATTTCTTTGATGTATTCTAGTTTTCCGCCAAAAAAATGCTTGTCCGTTAAGCAAGAGATGGCAGCCGCGCCCGCCTTCTCATACGCTGTGGCAATGGCACCCGCGTCAAAGTCATCTCGAATCACCCCAGCAGATGGGCTTTTGCGTTTGACTTCAGCAATTACGCTCGTACTTCCACGCGTATGTCCATTCACCACTGCACCAAAAAAATTACGTGGAGGCTGCGCAGACAATGCACTTTCTTTCACACTAAGAAGAGGGCGTTCTTCTATAGCAAGATCCACTTCGCCGCGTTTGTGTGCAATGATTTCTTTGAGTGTGATTGACATAACGGGTTATGTTGCCAAGGGTACACCACCTTTGGCAGCGACGGAAGAGGGGAGTAGATATTTTCAAACTTTCTAAGGAAATCCCAACACTTCCAATGCCACTTTGGGTCGCAATTCTTCTGTTTTTCGGTTCACTTCTTCTTGGATCACTTGGTGCACTTTTTGGAATGTCACAAGGTGAACCAGAGACAATCGAGCGACTTTCGTGGATTTCTGGTGGAGCGATTTGTGCACAAATACCCGTTGTTATTGTGTACTCACTGTTTGTAAAACCGCCAAACATAAGAAACAACATTGGCGTGATTCTCATTATTTTCGTCACATTTACACCACTTGCATTGGTGACTTCAGGTTTGGC
Organism: Phycisphaerae bacterium; assembly: GCA_018656645.1. Lineage (GTDB taxonomy): Bacteria > Planctomycetota > Phycisphaerae > Phycisphaerales > SM1A02. Next base: position 3,137 of record JABHZL010000001.1, on the reverse strand, counting down.
ACATGCGCTATTTTCTAGTATCGGTTGGGAAGACTCAAATGAAGTGGGGCACGAAACACTGGTGTTCTTACATAATGCAGAATTTTCAATCTACCTCGTCGTTGTTGTTCTAGCAGCAACCCTTGGTGCTGGCGTGATCGAAGAGATTGTATTTAGGGGGCTGCTTCTTCCAAGTGTGCCAGAATTCGTTGGCAGCACATCTGTGTGGGGTGCAATTTTGATAACGAGCGCCATATTTTCTGCAATGCACCTTGGCTCAGTTCCGCTTTCGGCGCTGCTCGGGCTCATGGTGCTATCGATTGGACTTTGCCTCGCCCGCGTAAAAAGCGGAGGGGTCTTTGCACCGATCGCAGTTCACATTTTGTTCAACACCTTCAATATCGCGCTCGTTCTCTAAGGTTCTTCGGGGATACCCTAGTGCGAGGTACCATTGGTACAGTACGCAACTATGAGCAACCGCAAAGTCATATTGACAGGTGATACACCAACGGGCCAACTCCACCTCGGACACTTTGTCGGATCGGTGCGGCGCAGGGTGGAGTTGCAGGATTCGCACGAATGTTTCTTTCTGCTTGCAAATATGCATGCGTTTACGACACGATCGAGCGAGCCCGAGGAGATCCGCAGCGATACACTGGAAATTGTTCGCGATTATCTAGCAATGGGAATTGACCCAGAAAAATCGGCGATTTTTCTGCAATCCGAAACACCAGCGATTGCAGAACTCACTTTTTTGTTTTCGATGTTGCTCCCTTTTAATAGGGTGATGAGAAACCCAACGTTGAAAGAAGAAATCAAGGTTAAAAATTTGGGCGAAAACTACAGTTTTGGTTTCCCTCTTTACGCTGTTGGTCAAACTGCCGATATTTTGGCCTTCCGAGCTCACGCGGTTCCTGTGGGCGAAGATCAGATTCCACATATTGAACTCACGCGTGAAGTTGCTCGGCGATTTAATAAACTTTACTGCGGTATCGATGAAAACGTGGAAGACGATGACCCAATCATGGTGGCGAAGGGCATTTTCCCAATTCCAAAAGCCGATGTTGGGAAAGTGGGTAAATTGATAGGTACAGATGGCATAAACAAGATGAGTAAATCACTTGGAAACGCCATTTTGATCACAGACACCCCAAAGCAAGTTAAAAAGAAGATGGGCAAAATTTTCACAGGGCGTCAATCGCCGACTGAACCTGGCGATGGCGACAATGCCTTGATGCAATATGTTGAAACCTTCATTCCTGACCCAGAAAGGGCGGCCCAACTGAAGGACAAATACGTTCGAGGTGACAATATTGGTGATGGGCACATCAAAGTAGAGGTTGCAGAAGCGATCAGTGAGATGTTAGAACCGATGCAAGCGAGAAGAGAGGCAGTCGGGAATGATGCAACCGTTATAGATATCCTTAAATCTGGAACAGCTCGGGCAAACGCTAAAACCGAGGAAACCCTTGCAATGGCAAAAGATGCGTGCGGGCTGCACTTTTTTAGTCGAGAACTCGGTTTTTAGTACATCAAATCCCGCGGGAGGGCTATACTTCCTAGGTCATATCAATAGCGACAAGGCGTGTGGCCTTGCCGCAAGGTTATTAATCCCATTCCGGGTGTCCCGCTAGGGAAGTTTCAAGGATGTATTACATGTTTTCGACTATTTTTACACGAACTCTTCAATTCAAACGCCGCGCCCATTTTATTGTTGCAACATTGCTTACAACAATGGTTGGATTTAGTGGCGCACATGCGCAACTTCTTGAAAATGAAATTCATTCACCACTGCGTGTTACAGAATCAAAAAGCGTCTTGTTGGACAGTGGTTTGGTCGAGATGCAAGTCGACGATTCGTTGTTGCAAGATATGGCAAAAAGAAACGGTGAAATAATAGTTAAAAATTTCCCAGTGAATGATCATGAAACAGTTGACCTTGTTGTTAAACAGTTTTTTCCATACAAGGGCGATATTCACGAAGCGTATTACGCAACTGACAGTAGCGGTAATCGCGTTGTTCGAAAGCGACAAATTGACATTACAGCCAAATGTTTCCGAGGGCACGTTGCTGGATATCCGGAAAGCACTGTTGTCTTTGGTATGAACAAAGAAATGTGTAATGGGTTCATTGAATATAGCGACACAAGGCACGTTATTTCAACCGACCCTGCAACGCAGGTGATTGTCGTGAGTGACCCACTCGCCGAGCAACCGGGTCTTCAACTAGTGCGGGAAATGATGCGTGAAGCTGTGGTGAAGAAAACACGAGATCAAGGTGGAGAACAGCTACTTGGTGATGATCGTGGCATAGGTGAAGACCCACCGGCTGGATGCGCACAAATTAGTTTGTCTGTCGTTTATGGCGCAGATTTTCTTGCTTTGTTTGCTGGGGACCAGCAAGCCACATACAACTACATTATTACACTTGTTGGACAGGTTTCTGAAGTGTATAGAGGCAACGGTATCACTTGGGTAGAACCTGTTGTGAGCACAATATTTGATGGGACTGGTTCAGTTGATGATGCCGCTCTTCCGCAAGTACTCTGTGACTTCGTCGAAACAAGTATTGGTAACACTCTTCCAGACGTTACTGGTGCTACAGGAACGGGTCTAAGTGATGGTTATCTCATTTTGCGAACTGGTGCAGAAGGTGCAATTAATTTCCTAGGTGCACAAACAACAAAGCAGAGCCTTGGGTATTGGGGTGGGCTTACAACTGGCATTAATCCAGCTGCAGCAAATCCTCTTCCGGGACCACCTGATCAAGGATGCCCTAGTGGTTCAAATGTGAACGCCGTTGGATCAGCAAGTGGGCTGCTTGGTGCAAATGATACGACCGGGTATGACACATACATTGTTGCCCAAGCGCTTGGCACACTTTGTGGCGCAACGCCAGCAGGCTCCTTCGGTAACATTACTGCGCTTGTTTATAACGCGCTCGCCGGCATCTCTCTACCGGGTGTTGCTGCAGGTCTAGCTTTTGATTCCTGTGACACAGGTAACGCTGGCGTTGGCACAATTATGAGTAGTTGCATGTTGCCCGGAAGCGCCACAATGGCGACTAATATTGATTCTCGGTTTGCTACTTCAAATGCTGCTGCGATGAATGCATTTCTTGCAGGGCCCCCAGCCCCATTGGTCTCTGGTGGCACACT
>JABHZL010000006.1 GCA_018656645.1 Phycisphaerae bacterium | reverse complement strand
CGTTGGAGATCTCCTTGCTGTCATGGCTGATTGGGGCTGTGGAGCCTAAAATAAGCTAACTATAAAAAGCACTCCTTAGGTAGTTTTTTCAAACTTTCTTCTCTTTTTATGCGTACACTCTTTAAGTGAGGCGTTCTAAGTGTCGATTTGAGAAGTACCTATGAACTGGAAAAAAATAAAAGAACGATACAAAAAACGCTATTCTTGGCTGCTAAAACGAGAAGATGTGATGATGAAGCTTCTTATCGCCACAAGCGGGCTTTTTATTGGACTCATGCTTGGCAAGGGGCTTCAAGCGCTCTTTTCTTGAACCGCAGAATGTAAAGCCACCTCCGCCTCTATAGTGCACTTATCAACCAACCCTGGTCGTATGACACTGTGTTTCGGTTCTACTACATCTACATAATCAGTTCGAAAATGCACGCCGCGTGATTCTTTTCTTTCAATGGCAGCATCCGTAGCAATGCTTGCAACTGTCAGCATATTGATAAGTTCCCACGCACGAGGTTCTGCTGGCGCAAGCCTACGGGCAGCATCAAACCAAAATGCAATGTGCTCTCGGGCTTCGAGCAGAGCACTTTCATTTCGCTCTAAACCCATCTGCCTCCACATTAGTGATTTGAGTGAATACACCAAATCAGAAATACCAAGTTCGATGCCTTGAGGGGGATGATCAATTGTTCGTCGCAACAATCGATCAGGTCGACGTTTACGTTTGACAACTGAATTTGCTGCTTCCCGCCCAACAATTTCACCTAAGACCATACCCTCGAGGAGCGAATTCGAACCCATTCGGTTTGCACCATGCAAGCCACTACTTGCACATTCACCAACAGCCCAAACACCCGGCGTAGTTGTTCTGCCTGCTTCATCTACGAGCAAACCACCAATCATGTAATGCGCACCGGGACGAACAGGCACTGGATCCTTTGCGATGTCAATGCCAAAGAAATTGCACATCTTGTTGATACCGGGAAACAAAACGTGGGGGTCACTGTCAACTTCTGAGAGATCTAAGTATACGTTCGTGTCATTCGTTTTAATCATCTGTCTAAATGCTGCGCGGCTTACGACATCTCTAGGCGCAAGTTCTGCATCAGGGTGTGCTTCTGGCATAAAACGTTCACCATTTCGATCCCGTAAAACACCGCCATGACCACGAACAATCTCGCTAATCAATACCCGCGCAGCACCTGCGATATACAAACAGGTTGGATGAAATTGAAAAAATTCCATGTCTCGGACAGTACAGCCAGCACGAAAGCCCATCGCAACGCCATCTGCAGTTGCAATTGTTGGGTTCGTTGTTTCTCGGTATAACTGTCCGCCACCTCCGGTTGCAAGAATAATTTGCCCAGCAGTAAAGAGAACAACGCTCCCAGAAAATGATCTTGCCAGAAGCCCATACGCTTCGCCCTCAGCAGTCACAATGTCTAGTGCAAAAGTATGCGTAAAAATCGTAATCGCATCACTTGATTTCAACGAGGCGTTGATGACGCGCTGGATTTCTCTTCCAGTAGCATCTCCATGGGCGTGGACAACTCGAGCGTGCTGATGGCCTCCTTCGCGTGAACAATCTAGTAAACCATTTTGCAATGTGTCAAAAGATGCACCCATTTCAAGCAAATTCTCAACTGCAGAAGGTCCTCCGCACACAACTTTCTCAACAACCTCCTCATCGCAAAGCCCTGACCCAACCTTAAGGGTATCTTCGATATGTGATGCAAACGAATCACCCTCGGTCATCACAGCGGCCATTCCACCTTGCGCCATATTTGTGTTTGTTGTTACAGAATCTGCTTTTGAGACGATTGCTACTGTTTTACCAGCACGTGCTGCGTGCAACGCAGCATTTCCACCTGCAACGCCACCACCGACAATGACAACATCAAAACGGTACGAAGGAATCGAGCGTAAATCAACGCCTAGCAAATGGCGATCGCAATGAATCGTCATGTTGCTGCCTCAGTTATTTCAATCATTCGTTCTAATGCAAGTTTAGCATTGGCGACCATTAAAGTTCTTTCGTCACCTGAAAGTCGTAGACGGTCTGCTGTTTGTTCATCCACAACATCGCCTGCCAATACCCGATTGATGTCCGGCGCCTCGCCTTTACGCAATAAATCCAACATTCCAGCAAGATGGGGTGGATCGTTGCGACTCATCGTTGCGCAGCCACAACCAGCAGAACTTGAATCAAAACCGTCTATTTCCGCAAGGTGCATAACTTCGATGCCTTTATGCAGTGCTTGTTCCTTTAAGTTTCGAACAAAGTGGCCTTCAGTCCCAACAGCAAACTTACTGCCTGCAGGAGCTTCCATCACTGTGTTCCATAAGTACGCAGTACTTCCAGAGCCATCCGCTTCAAGCACTGCCTCTAGTTTCGATTCTGGGTGAATGATGACTTGCCAATCTTTCTCTTTCCACCATCGAACTTGCTGCGGTGTAAAAACTGTATGCACACCACAGTACCCACCCCAACAAATCATTTCCGCAGAGTCGGTAGGAAAATCTTCTACGTGCCACGATACGGTATGTGTGAGTGGATCACCAAGGGTGCAAACCTGCGTTGCATCTAAGCCTAGCTTAGCAGCAGTATTTCGTCCTAAGTGTTCGTCTGGCACAAAGAGTATTTTCTTACCTTGTTTGCGTGCCCAATCTACAACCAATGGTGCATTTGAACTCGTGCAAACAGCGCCGCCAGTTTGCCCCGCTAAGGCTTTGATGCGTCCAGACGTATTCATGTAGGCAATGACCAATAAGTCATCGCCATATTTAGCGATGAGTTCTTCAGCAACAGGCAAAACCATCCAATCTTTTGCCATCATTTCCATCGTGCAACCGGCTTTTGGATTTGTAATCCAAATCTGTTGATCATCGTTAGCAAGTGTTGCGATTGTCTCAGCCATAAAGTGGACAGCGGATTCAACGATTATTTTTTTTTCGGGATTTCTCGACGCTTGCAAAGCGAGTGCGTAACTATCTGCTACTTTTCCACCATACTTTTCTACAAGTTTTACAATTTCTCCGCCCATGTAATAGTGCGCAAGAAGAAGCAAACTATCTCCGAAATGATCGAGTGCTGGTTGGATATAGCGATCAAGCCAAGGGATAACATGCTCTGGCGTTCGGTCTGGGAGGGCGATGTACTCCTCTGCGTATGGTTTAAATTCATCTTGGTACCAATCCAATGGCAAATCGCTCTGGCAAATCGGAATATCCGTTTGCAGAGCGATGCCTGTAGGTCTTGGGCTCAGTGAGATGTCGCGTGCTCTAGCCATTGTGCACGCATTGTACCCGCGAGACGGGACCGTTACGGACACGCTCCCCATGCGCCAACAATAGCAAGTAGATCTTCAACATCAACAATGCCATCACCATTGATGTCTGCTGAACCAGGGCCGCCCCATTGGTCGATTGCGACAAGAATATCAGCAACTGCTACTTCGCCATCTCCATCAACATCGCCCTCACATGGTTCGCCACCACAGTCACCTTCTGGACCATCGACGAGTAAGTCACCACTACCCATTGAGGAATCACCCCAACCGCCGACGCGAATCAAGTAGAAATTGCCTTCAGTGACATTCATTGTCAAGATGGAGGAATAACCACCGCAACCATCGCCATCGCCGTTGCATGCAACTTGAGTCATTGAAGCACACTCGCCTTCGTAAACTACGAGGTCGGTATCAAAGTCTACTAGATCGCAAGTCGAAACAGTCATAGAACCACTTGCACATGCTTCATAACTAAACCAAACATCGTTTGTCATAACTCCTAGATACGTGCCGTCGCATTGACTCTCATCGTATGGATCACTTGAGGTTGTGCCTTCAAGTGTTGAGAATTCCCAACTTCCGTTTGTTATTTCCTGAGCAGTAGCACATTCATCTGGGAATGGGATTTCACCAACATGAACCGTTACTGTTGCTTCACCAGATGGAACGCCATCATCAACTCGATATGTGAATAAATCTATACCAATGAAACCATTATCTGGAACATATCTAACTGCATCACCAGCAAGGGTGTACGGTAAAGCGCCAATTGGCGATCCATCAATATTTTGTAGAGTTCCATCAGCCGGTGTCGACGTAAGAATGTATTCAAGGTCGCCACCATTGGGGGATGCACCTACGAGTGTTATATCAAGCGATGTATTCTCATCTGTGAAGACTTCAACATCTTGCGCAACTGGAGGACATTCGTCACCACTGCTTGCAATTTTAAGTGCCCAGTGATCAAGTGTGCCTGTGTCGGCACCAGCATTATCGCTAACATCCATGCGCCACGTACCGGTGACAATTTCACCTTCCCAGTCAGCAAGTGAACCTGGGCCATCTGGCATATCGCCACCTTGCTCATCGTAGTACATGTGCAAATCATCTGCACTTCCTCCAGTTCGATCATGTAATCGAACCGTTGTGCCTTCAGGAGATGTTACATCCACTTCCAAATCACCTAAAAATGTGTGTAACAAATCGAGTTCAATATCAACATCACCTATGCAGTAGGCATCGTTTATTTCAATGTAACTCGTAGTTGTACTGTTATCGTTAATCGGAAGAGGTAAATCTGTCGCGACGTAGGAATACCGACCAACGTCAAGCGTAACGTGTCGAGAAGTGTCGCCAGCGCCGCCAGCATAATTTTCAAAGAAAACATCACCTTCAACAATACCCGCAGGTAAATCATTGGCTGAAGCACCGAACCCAACAGTTACATCTGCATAATCACCAGTGCCGCTAAGTGTCACAGTAGCATCATTCGAACCGTTAATCGTGATCCAATCTGCAGTTGAACCAATATGTACGTCAAACATCGTAGGACGCGTACTTGTGATTCGGTAAACTTGTGTTGTTGAAAATGGGCCACCGACTGGGCCACCTGCGTAAAACTCGGTGGCAGGGTCCGTAGTGAATGCAGTTGTTCCAATATCAAGTGTATGCATTCGATCTACATTTCGTGCGTTCGTTTGATCCATAAAACGTACGATTTCATCGTGCACACCATCAGCCATACCCGAAGCATCAACACTGATGAGAATATCTACAGTACTGCCACTAGAGAGAAATCCATTAACTGAACTCCCACCGTCAATCAAAATAAATCCAGCATTGTTCACAGTTTCAACACGATATGAAATCGTATCAGGTGAATTGTTTGCCATCGTATATAGCACTTCCGATGGATCAGGATCCACGCATGGGCTTGTGCATACATGCACTACTTCATCGCCGGGATTAACGCTCATGCCAGTACCGGGCAACGTGTTCACTGTAAGTGCACCTGTGCCTGCAGCATCAAGGTGTGCATCGAGTCCTGCAGCAAATGAAACGGAAAACTTTCCATACCAATCGCTCGTTTGACTTGTACAACTTGCATACCCACCATGAAGTTGCCCGAGTACTTTGTGATCAGCACTAAATACTGGTGAACCGCTTGAGCCAGGTTCTGTTGTGCCTAAATCCCAATCCTCAATGCGTACGTGAGAACCATCGCCGGGAATTGCTTCGCCAAGGTAAGACGTGGTTGTCGTTGGTTGAAATTCAAAACTGATTCGTTTTTCATCTGTACTTGGTTGATGTATCGCGATCCCTTGAGGTGACTCATTACCGGTTGCATCCCAACCACAGTAAGAAACCTCCCAAGCATCGTCAGGGGAGTTGTTCATTACAACTAATGTATAGTCACTAGAACTACCAGAAGTTAGATGGGTTGCCCCAGTGTTGAACTGGTTAAGCTGACCATCTCCCGCTCCACCACTATCGCCCGATCCTGGCACGCGGCAGTAACTATTTTGATAATTCCAATACGTGACAAGAGAGGGCGCGCTTGAACCGCTCACACCACAGTGGTTTGCTGTCATAAAGTAGGGAGTTCTGTCTTGGGAGGTGTTGTTCACCATAAAGCCAGTACAAAAAGTAGATCCACCGGTTGAAATTACGGCGACGCAAGGGATTTCGTCCCACCAATCGTCACCTTCTGCGCAGACAACATCGTAATTACATGAACCGCTTCGATCTACGCCTTGTTCGTAAAAGCCACGATAACCAACGTTAATAGAAGTCAATTCGATTTGCTTATTCACTTCCTGTTGTTCGTTTGGAGAAACGAGTATTTCAAGAAGGATGTCATCGCCCTGTACTGCAGGAGTCCAGAGTTCGCCGTGTTCTTTATTATCATTTGAGGTAAATGGACGGATCGCCATTGACCGATCTGTTGCTGCAATGACCATCGTTGCTGAATCAGGAAGTTGCCACTGGTCAAACCCAAGGTTGATTGAGATTGCATTGAGAGAAGTAATACGTACACTCCATCGCATCGTTCTGTGATCTACTCGTTCCCATAAGCCGTGCGTTGCAGGCGTGATGTTTACTTTGTGAGGAATCGCATAGCGAGGCGCTTCGTCGAGTCTACTGCGGCTTTCATCTTCAGCAAAAAGCCCTGCCCAATCTAATTCCGCAATTTCTATAGTTGGAATTGCATCAATTGGGAGTGTATTGTCTGGCGAAATATCAGCAAACGAAGTCGTGCTAATAACGAAAGCAGCTGCCGCTGCAACAAACGATGTGAGTTTTGACATGTTAATAATCCTTCTCCTCACTAACACAGCGTTAGTAATGAAGTTAAATATAACACAAAATGTTCTTAAAACAAGAATAATTGGAAAAAGTACACTTTATATGGTCAAATTACCCCAAAGTTCAATGATTGCAGGAATGTCCGACATCAACAAGGCCATTTTCATCGATATCTTCAGGGCAGCCACTACAAGAACCCCATGCAGAAATGAGTGCGATGAGGTCACGGCTATCACTAACCTCATCACCAATCACCTCGCCAAAGATCAGTCGCCGAGTAAAACAAATGAATACGCAACGCCTTCAGCACTTGGACTCCCCACCGAAGCAACTAGGAATCCATACACGTTTGTTAATAAATGCTAGAATTACGCCTCCCACCGCGGGTGTAGCTCAATTGGTAGAGCGTCAGCCTTCCAAGCTGAATGTCGAGGGTTCGAACCCCTTCACCCGCTTCGCAATCGCCCCAAGAAAGAAGCCTTCCTAGGGGCGAGTTACTACGCGGGTGTGTGTCCCTGCTAAGAAGCAGATCCACGCATGCCTTCGCCAT
>JABHZL010000002.1 GCA_018656645.1 Phycisphaerae bacterium | reverse complement strand
TGGTGCACATAAAATTAACAACACGATCGGTCAAGCATTACTTGCAAAACGCATGGGGAAGAAACGAATCATTGCAGAAACTGGTGCTGGGCAACACGGCGTTGCAACTGCAACAGCATGTGCAAAACTTGGGCTTGGCTGCGAAGTGTATATGGGCGCGGAAGATGCGCGGCGGCAAAAACTGAATGTGTTTCGAATGGAATTGCTAGGTGCTACAGTAAACATCGTTGACTCAGGTTCGCAAACGTTGAAAGATGCTACCAACGAAGCAATGCGAGATTGGATGGGATCTGTTGAGAAAACGCACTACATTTTGGGCTCTGTTGTTGGCCCGCATCCCTTTCCACGTATCGTTCGAGAATTGCAATCTGTGATTGGTATAGAAGCTAGAGAACAATGCCTCGATCAGTTGGGAGGACTTCCTCATTGCATTGTTGCATGTGTTGGTGGAGGCTCGAATGCTGCGGGCATTTTTGCTCCATTTGTAAAAGATGAAAGTGTACGGCTCATTGGCGTTGAAGCGGGAGGAACTGGTCGCGGTATCGGTGAACATGCCGCCCCACTTTGCCTTGGATCCCATGGTGTTTTACATGGCTCATTGAGTTATGTTTTGCAAGATGAAGAAGGACAAACCCAAGAAGTGCATTCATGTTCTGCAGGTTTAGATTATCCTGGGGTGGGTCCTGAACATTCATTTTGGAAAGATGAGAATCGAGCGCAATATATGATTGTCGACGATGCCCAAGCGCTTGATGCTTTCAAATTGCTTTCCGAAACTGAAGGTATTATTCCGGCACTCGAATCATCACATGCAGTTGCTGGTGCATTGATAGTTGCGAATGAAATGTCACCTGATGAACATCTACTTATTAATCTCTCTGGCCGAGGCGATAAGGATGTCGAAGAAGTGCAGCGTTTACTTTCTCAGTGATTGCAATAAGGCAGCCTTTGCAACACCAAAAAGCACACTCTGTACACATGGTTATTCGGATGGATTACAACATTTCGCAGGACGTTTTCCTGCGCTTGTAGCATCACTGAATGATGTGTAGCCAACTTGATTTTTTTCGCTGACGCGTTTTCTGCCGCACGTTCCAGTATGGAATACCTTACTGTTTTTTGACGCGACAAATGGGGCTTCGTTTGCAGCTGTCGTTTTGCTTGGAGTTGAAGGTTTACTCGTGGCGGCTAGAGTAGGAGCAGCCGGTGAAGAAGCGAGTGCTGTCTTTGTTAACGCCTCGGGCCAGGGTTTCGCCGTTACAGTGTTTCCTTGCCCTTCGCGAGGAACCATATCGATTGCAATTGCGCAGTGGTCTGATGCATACCCAGCAGGGAAAGGGTCTTCCCGCCAGTTATATTCTTCAGCAGAAGAGCCAAGGACAAACCCACTATCAATGACATACTCGTCAAGTGCTGCAGGATTTAATAATATGTAATCAAGCATGCGTCCTGAGGTATGTGTGATACGTAATGGTGAGGTGTCATCCCATTTTAAATGTTTTGAACGGTGCGAAATCGAATCAGTCATTCCATTCCTGAAATAAGCACGTGTTGATCGATCCCAAGGGACCGCATTGAAATCGCCAATGACGGCAATGTTTTGCTCTGGATTTTTAGAAGACATTTCTTCGATGTAACCTAAAATCTGCACTGCTTCAAGTTCACGATGCCACGCGTTTCTGCCTGCTTTGTGATGCACGATAAAAAAAGATAGTTCATATCCTTCAGGTGTTTCTACTGTGACAAACAATGGGCTTCGTTGGAATGTAATTTCATCCTCACTAGGTGGAACTTCTGTCCAACCCCCGCCTTTACGTTCAACTTTTGTAAGGTCGACATCTGTCCACGTTTTAACTTCTGTAACGGGGAAACGGCTAAGTAAACTTTGCTCGATACCTCGGTAGTAACCAACTTCTTCAGAAATGATATATGTGTACCCCATGTCTTGCAGATAGTTCTCATTGAACCATGCAAGTGCTTCCTGGCTTTCAACTTCTTGAAGTGCAAGAATGTCAGCGTCAAGTTCAATAATGACTTTTGCAAGTTCTTTACATCTTGCATCTGAAGTAGGTCCTGGGTTATCACCAAAATCGTCATATTTGCCTTGCAAACTTGGATCATCTGTTTGATCAAAGTAGTTCAACATGTTGTACGAACCGACACGAATCGTGCCTTCAATTCGTGGCATAGCTTCTGTTAAACCAAATCTATGATGTTCAGATGGCGCAATACACGCTAACGATAAAGCAAGTGTTGTAATAAGCATTACGCCATGATAGCGGTAATAGACCTTACTTAGTTAGTCTAGCGTGACGAAATTCAGAGTACGTTTCGGCCAGTGCATTTGCCCTGAGTAACAATAAAGCAGTTTCAAGTTGCGGGTCAAGACCTTCTGTAAGCAAATCGTTGATGTTTGGAATATCTGCATTGTCACTACCGAGGATTAGCATTTGGGAATCTCGACGAAGGGCATTTGATGTACTGATTTGTTCAGGGGACATTCTTACTTCGATGTCAGGAACAACACCCCAATCGGTGGAGCCTTCACGTTTATGCACAAGACGTCCTGGACCATCTTCTGTTGGGGGCAAACGGTAAAATTGTGTTGTTAACTTTACAAGTGCAAGATCGCCAGACCCAATATTATGTACCGTTTGGACGCTTCCTTTACCCCAACTGCGTTGTCCGACAATAATTCCTGCTCCATGTGCTTGCACTGAACCAGAGACAATTTCGCTCGCACTTGCTGAACCTTGGTTGATCAGCACGACAAGAGGCCAATCTGAAAGATAAGCACGATTTGCATATGCTTGCATATTAAAAAGCATGTCTCCATTGGCATTTTCACCACTGACAATACTTCCTTCTTTAATGAACAAGTTTGAAATTTGTCGAGCAGTTGGCAATAACCCGCCAGGGTTATGACGTAAGTCTAGGATGAGACCATTTGGTTCAGCAACTTCTTGCATGTCACGAATAGCAGCAAGAATATCTGCGTAGGATGTCTTTGAAAAACCTGTCAGTTTGATGTAACCAATATGATTTTGGGGATCTATATACCAATCCCAAATTGGTTCGCCGTCTTCGGAGATTTCTTTCTTATTCCAACCGCTTACAGATCGGAGAATAATTCTATCTCTTGTGAGCATGAGATTTAATGGTTCTTCTTGTGTTTCGCGTTTGATTGTGAGTGTGACAGCAGTTCCACGTTTCCCAGTGATTTTATCTACTGCATCGCTTACACTCCAGCCACTTGTTGAAGAACCATTGACATGCGTAATAATGTCTTCAGGTACAACCCCTCCGTAATAAGCAGGTGCGCCGTCAATTGGATTCACGACTAGAATCTCACCAGTTGGGCTCTCGCGAATGACGATTCCAACCCCAACAAAATTACCTTCAGTTGCTTGATCAAATTGCCGTTTTTCATTTGGCCAGACGATCGCACTATATCTGTCAAGTTTGCTCATTGCCCCATCGCCAAATTCACGAAGCAACACGCTCTGGGGAAGTTCTAATGATCCATCATTTGCTGCAAGGATACGTTTGAGCAACTGCACTAGGGTTTTATGGCCTGAAATATGCCGTAAGTATTGAGGAATTGATTGTGTTTCTTCATCAATAGTTGCTTGCCATGAAGCACGTAATTCAGCTTCGTTGAGTTTTGGAAATGTTTCAGCCAACTCGGGCAGTCCGCCAATTCTTCGTACAGATTCAAGGCCACCAACGAGAAGTTCTTTCCATGAAATTTGATCCATGTGTTCGGCTTCTGCCTTACGAAGAGATTGGATAACCATGAATGTGCTAATGTCATCAACGCGTTCTTTCCAAAGATCTTTCGTTTTTTCTTGGAATGGATCAGGTGGATCATCTCCTCGGAGAATTGCTTGTTCAGACCAAAGTTCGTGATGGTACACCGGTGCGTAATAACGCAGGAGCATCGCATCGGTGGCAATTTCTTCGTGACGTTTCTTCCAGAGTTCATATAAATCTCTTCGAGCAGTGTCTTCGTAAAAAGTGCGAAGATAAAACGCGAGGGTTTGCGCGACAAGAAGATTGCCATTATCTGTATTGCTTTGAATAGACTCTTTAACTTCTGAGAGGACTTGTTGTGTGCCTTCATCGTACAACACAGTATTAATATCTTTGCTAAGTGTTTGCGCTTTAATTGCTGACTGCATTGCCTGCATTACTTTGGCTTCTTTAGCAAAGCCTCGCATTTCTGTAAGTGCTTCTTTGCGAGCAAGCGTGTTCGAGTTTTGCTCCTCTTTTCGGTGTTGTTTGAACAACGCAAGATCACTACGAAAGACTTTGAGCATTTCGCTTGAACCTTCAGGTACTGTTTCAAACAAGGTCTCAACAACGTCCCATTTGCCATCTGAGGCAGCACTCCAGACACGAACTGACCATTCCTCAGTCAAATCCTGTGCGTGTGCCACAGAGAGGGTAAGCGGGCTTACAAGACATGTAAGGAGGAGAAGTAAAGTGTAAAATTTTCGCATATTGGGTAGAATCCTTAGTAACAAAAGTAAGAGAGCTGCAGATGGCATCGGCACTCTGGCACGTCCCCTTGAGCAAACCCTGTTTTTTACAAAATTAAAGGTATTTTTAGCCAGCGCTGCAATGTGCAACAGTCCTACGTATATGCTCTTATTAGGGTTCGAAGGTGGATTATTTCTGTCTGCGTCCCGCTTCTTCCCATGGGTCCACAGACTGATCAGTGGGCTTGCCCATGTTGTTATCGGATTTACGATGGCTGCGATGAGCGGCTAAATAAATCGTACCAATAAGTGCTAACCCGAGGACGAGTAAGAGCAGTGCGATAAGGACAAGTACTAAAAAGTTAATGTTCATGATTGACTTTGATTTCTTTACACAGTTCGATCTCATCTCTTACAACTTGTGAGGGTGTTAGCGATGAGAGGATTTCAATTGCCCTTTCAGGGTCTCCGCATATCCGCAATACGCGTGCTTGCATGAGTCGAAAATTTTGATTATTTGGTTGCATACGAATTGCACTTTTTGTTGACAACAACGCATTTTCGCAGTCACCAAGGTTTGCTTGAATCAAACCTGCGGAAATAAGTGCAGTCGGTTCCTTTGGATTTCTTGTTAAACTTTCAGTGATCCAATAATTCGCCTCACTCCAATTGTTAGATAGCAAATCGATTTGCGCGAGCCACAAAGCGCTGCGGCCATCGTGCTTCAGTTTTTCATGCGATTGTTTGTACAGAGAAATTGCGAGTTCAATTTCACCAAGCATGTGCGCAAGTTGTGCTGCGGAAAACTGTGTTTCGCCATGTACATTTAGATGCGTGCAAACTGCGATGTATGCTTCAAGTGCTTCTTCCCTACGGGTACGTGCGATCGCACTTTCGCCAAGTGTTTCAACACGTGCTGCTTCAGCGAGTAGCACAATGGCGTGTTTCTCTAGCGTGTCAATTGAGTTTGGATCTCGAAGTATCAATTTGGAAGTGATAGCCAATGCTTCCACTGTCCTGCCAGCATTGAGGTGTTGCATCGCGCTATCCAACGCAGCCGTTTTTGTTTCAAGGGTAATCGTAGGCGTATCCGGCTCAGCGTCGTAAGAGCAGCCAACGAAAAAACATACTGCGAGCAACGAGGCGGGTATGATACGAGGCATGGAAATGGCAGAACACAAGGACACAATCCCTAAATCATACGCTCCTTCTGAAGTTGAGCGGGATATTTTGTCAAAATGGGACGAATCTGGCATGTCCGCTGGGGATCCAGATAAACAAGGTGAGCCCTATTGCATCCTGATTCCACCTCCGAATGTAACTGCCCCGCTTCATCTTGGGCATGCCTTAAACAACACGCTTCAGGATGTATTGATTCGTTATCATCGTATGTGTGGTTTTTCTACTTTGTGGATGCCTGGCACAGACCACGCAGGTATTGCAACCCAATCCGTTGTCGAAAAACGTTTGAAGTTGCAAGAAGGAAAGAAAAGGACAGATTTTGAACGGGATGCATTTGTTGAACGAGTAAGAGCGTGGAAAGATGAATACCAAGCAACTATCCTTGAGCAACTTAAAGCGATGGGCATGTCATGCGATTGGAACCGTACTCGTTTTACGATGGATGAGATGTGCGCAGATGCTGTTCGTGAAGGGTTTTTTAAATTATTTTCAGATGGATTGATTTATCGTGGAAAACGCTTGGTCAATTGGGATCCCGTCACACGCACTGCTTTGGCGAATGATGAAGTCGAGATGGAAGAAGTTTCGGGGCACATGTACTATCTCCAATATCCACTTGAAGATGGCTCAGGTCATGTAACCGTAGCAACGACTCGCCCTGAGACAATGCTTGGTGATACTGCTGTTGCAATGCATCCAAAAGATCCGCGGGCGAAAGCACTCAAAGGAAAGATGATCCGACTTCCAATTGTTGGTCGTATTATTCCTATCATCGAAGACGAGTACGTCGTGATGCAGGGAGTTGACGATCCAAAGGCAGCACTCTCAAGCGGCTTTTTGAAAGTGACACCAGCGCATGATCCAAATGATTGGGCGATTGGTTTGAGACACGACCTCGATGTTGTCAATGTTATGGCATTAGACGCTTCGATTAGTGATCAACATGGCTGGGAAGATGCCAGTGATGAAGCCAAACAATTCGTAGGACTCTCGCGTGAAGAAGCAAGGGAGAACATTCTTGCTTGGTTTAAAGAACACAACTTACTTGAAAAAGTTGTTGATTATGCCCACAGCGTTGGCCACAGTTATCGAAGTCATGTTCCAATTGAACCTTATTTAAGTGACCAATGGTATGTTCGCGTGACTGACGATCGGCTTGCCAATGAAGCACTTCGTTCTCTGTCGCTAGAGCAATATGATGGTGCGCCTCCAAAAAGACAAAGTGGTACAACTAGTGGGGATGGAGATCTCACGTTTTACCCTGAACGTTACGCACACACATTCCAAACATGGCATGAAAATTTACAAGACTGGTGTATCTCAAGACAACTCTGGTGGGGACACCAAATTCCAGTTTGGTCAAAGATGTTCTCGCAAGAAGAAGATGTGCAATTGCCATGTACAGGGAATACCGCAGTGTGCTCATCTATTGATGAACCAGATGTGGATGGCATGACACGAGTTTCTCTTTGCGTTGCAGGTGAACATGAAGCACTTGAAACTGAAATTGAGAACGCTGGCTTTGTTCGCGATGAAGATGTGCTAGACACTTGGTTTAGTTCTGCGCTTTGGCCATTTTCCACAATGGGCTGGCCAAATCCTCAAAAGTATCCCGAAACTAAAGGATTGCTTGCTGCATTTAACCCATCAAGCGTGCTCTGCACAGGTCGCGACATCATTACACTTTGGGTTAGCCGAATGGTGATGTTCAATAGATATTTTCGTCATGGAACGCTGCCATTTACAGATGTTTTTATCAACCCAATGATACAAGACGGTTTTGGGCAACGAATGAGTAAATCTCTGGGCAATGGCGTTGACCCCCGTGACATTATTAAAACACATGGAGCAGATGCACTTCGTTTGACAATGGTGCAATTATCAACTGGTACGCAAGACGTTCGCCTGAGTGTCGATTTAATTTGTCCACATAGCGGCAAGAGCTTTGAACCAAAATATATTACTTCACATACAGGTCATAAGGTGATGTCACCGAAACAATGCTGCCCAGACGACGATTCAAAATGTATGTCTACCGTTTATGGCAACCTCATTGGCGAGACGTCTGATTGTGATGATACTCCCCTTGCAATGAATACTTCAACTCGATTTGATGTTGGAAGAAACTTTGCAAATAAATTCTGGAACGCTTCACGTTTTGCTTTGATGAACGTGACGAATCCTGCTGATGCAGTAGATCCAACTACAAGGCCTGCTGTAGATCAATGGATTCTTTCTAGAGTGCAGGTTGCAACAGAAAGAATCAACGAGGCAATGAAATCTTATCGATTTAGTGATATTTCTGATGCACTCTACGATTTGCTTTGGAGAGATTTGTGCGATTGGTATCTTGAAGCTATTAAACCAACGGTGAAAGATGACCCTGAACAACAACGTATCTTGCATACAGTGTTAGACGCGATGTGTCGGTTGTTGCACCCTGTCTGCCCATTTGTGACAGAAGCAATGTGGCAGCACATTCATGCTTCGGCAACAGGTTGCGTTACGGGGATGGAGATGTCGTGTTCGGATCTTGCAGCAACTGCATCTTGGCCAACACCTGCGATGCAACTCGATCAAACTGAAATCGACTCCTTCGATTTGATGCGTGAACTCGTTGGATCTATTCGTGGATGTCGTGCAGAAGGCAAAGTGAAGCCAAATAGAAGAATACATCTCTATGCCTCTGGCGATACGTTTTCGCTTGCGAAGAAACATGAAGCGGTGTTGTCAGCGCTTGGTGGTCTTGAAAAAATTGAACAATTTGACGATTCTATTTCTGGAACTGTGATTCCATTTGGCAGTGATAGAATTATGCTTGATAATTTAATGGACAAAGAAGACGCCAACGCCGCATGCGCTCGTTTAGAAAAAGAAATAGAATCGCTTGAAAATAAGGTTGCTTCTTTGCGTGGTAAATTAAGTAATAAGGGGTATGTAGACAATGCGCCGCCTGCAATTGTTGAAGAAACACGTGAGATCCTTCAGCAAGCGGAAGATGAACTGCTCTCAGCAAAGGAGGCTATTGGAACATGAATTTGAAATTATTCATAGCAACTGTTCTGCTGTTTTCTGTTTCTTGCGGCGCACCAAAATCGCAGCAAACGGATCCAAGGCCTGCTGCTGCTCCACAGACACAGGTTCATAAAGAGGCTTGGGCATGGAAAGGTCAGAATGGAACCAACGTGCTCACTGACGGTTGGAATATCAAGACAACTATTACGTATGAGCACATCGTTGATTCTCTCCCAACTTTTTACGAGTCACTCCTGAAACATTATTCCACTGTATTTGGGGAACTTCCATATCCACAAGAACGGCTTAATGTTTTTCTTTTTGCAGACGAACCGCAATGGCAACAAAAAGTTGTGGAACTTTTAGGTGACGAAGCATGCCAATGGGAAGGGTTAGGACGAGGTGGCTTGACTATTGATGGGACAGCAGTGTTGTACCACCTAGATAGTCGCGGGCGCAGCCGAGCAACGTTTCGAATTGCCGCGCACGAAGGGTGGCATCAATATGCCGAGGCAGTGTTGCAAGATTGTCTACCAACATGGCTCGATGAAGGCATTGGAACGTGGATGGAAGGATTTCGCATTCGTCGAGGTGTCTTGGAGTTTCAGCCTGCAAGTAATTGGGATCGACTTTCAACGCTTCGGACTATTGTTGCATCAGATCGACTGACGTCGCTCCCATCACTGCTTTCCTCGGAACCCAATACTTTGTTAGCTCAAAGTAGAGGTGCGCTTCTGGGATATTATGCGCAGTTGTGGGCGTTCACCAGTTTTATTATGGAATACAACGATGGACAGTACCGCCCTGCTTTACGAAGGATATTGACAGATGCCCTCAATGGTCGTTTACGCGAACCAAGAAGGCATGCAGGCTGGTTGCTCGCGTTTACTGAGGATCCCTCAGAAATGGAAGAAGAATATCGCTCATGGATTAAAGCGTATGTTCGTCCGGGAAATTCATGGCGGTAATATGTTGATAGGGATTCTTTCTGACTCTCATGGCGAAGTGGCTCGAACGCGAAACGCGATGAAGCAACTTGTCGATTTTGGTTGTACAAAGTTCATACACTTAGGTGATGTAGAAGTTGTTGAAGTACTTGATGAATTGATTGGGTTTGATGTTTCACTTGTTTTTGGCAATTGTGATTGGGGGGTGAGACTACACAATTATGCAGTTGATGTAGGTATTGATGTTCGCGATGGCGCCGACATTATTACTATTGAAGGAAAGCGAATTGCGTTCCTGCATGGTCATGACGAGAAACAATACCACGCTTTTCTAGACGACGGTGTTTCATATCTTTTACATGGTCATACGCATGAAAAACGGGATGAAATGGTCAATAAAACCCGTTGTATCAATCCAGGTGCACTCCATCGTGCGGCGGTGTACACTGTTGCCGTACTAGATCCAAGCGAGGACACCCTTGTATTTCTAGAGGTGGAATAAATCTGATGCTCGATGACGCACACAATTTTGAAGAGACCCCTCGAGGGGCAGCTATCCGTAGTGCGTCTGAAAATGATGTGCCTGTACTTTTAGAACTTTTTGAGAGAAGTCGCATTGAAGGGCAATTGCGAGAAAACGATACTGGAGCCGATCTTGATCATTTGGTTGCTGGTTATTTTGAATGTAAAGACAGTGGCTTCTGGGTTGCTGAAATTGACGCCATTATTGTTGGCATGATCGGCGTGCAACGGGTCAGCGATGATTCAGCAGAGATTCGTCGACTTCGAGTTCGCGATGGCTTTCGCCGTAAAGGAATTGGTTCCTCGTTGATGGAACAAGCGATCTCTTTCTGTAAAGAAAAGCAATTTTTAAAAGTCATCTTGGATGTTCGAATCGAACGAGGGCCCGCCCTTTCGATGTTTGATAATTTTGGATTTTTGCAGGGTCGGGAGCGTGAAATTGATGGTAGAAAACTACGTGATTTTTATCTCGACCTTTATAGTGACACCACAGACACACAACTCTAAAATTATGTCGTAGGTTATTTTTAACTCGCCCCTAGGAAGGCTTCTTTCTTGGGGCGATTGTGAATGTATTTGAAGGGTTCGACGCCGAGGTGTTTTTGCTTTGCAAAAACGTGAGACGCGACCCCCTTGCATGGCGAAGGCATGCGTGGATCTGCTTCTTAGCAGGGACACACACCCGCGTAGTAACTCGCCCCTAGGAAGGCTTCTTTCTTGGGGCGATTGCGAATGTATTTGAAGGGTTTGACGCCGAGGTGTTTTTGCTTTGCAAAAACGTGAGACGCGACCCCCTTGCATGGCGAAGGCATG
>JABHZL010000003.1 GCA_018656645.1 Phycisphaerae bacterium | reverse complement strand
TTGCCGTTAAAAACAACATCAAACATATAATTAGTGGTGGTAATATTGCAACAGAATCAGTATTCCCTAATTCGTGGCAGCACTCGGCCATGGATTCTATAAATTTAAGGGCGATCCATAAAAAACACGGTTATCATAAGTTAGATCAGTACAAAACAATAAGTTATATAGACTATTTGTTGTATTATCCATTCATAAAACAGCTAAACACAGTTAGACCACTAAACTTTATGCCATACAAAAAAATAGATGCACTGAACACCCTTAAAAACAAAATATCCTATAAGGAATATGGGAGGAAGCATGGGGAGTCTAGGTTTACTAAATTTTTCCAAGACTATTATATGCCTACTAAGTTTAATATGGATAACAGGCTACCCCATCTTTCTAGTGAAATTCTCTCTGGTGCAATTAATCGTGAGGAAGCATTGTTAAAGATGAAAGATAACATATACAGTGCGCACGAATTACAATCAGATAAAAAATATATAGCTAAAAAATTAAATATTAGTATCATCGAACTAGATGAATTAATAAATAGCCCCAACCATCACTATTCAGAATATAAAAACTGGGATCGAATATACAGTAATTTATCTCGCATTCGAAGGATGTTTGAAGGGATTCTGAAAAGAAGAATTAGTAGATACTCATGAACTTTAGATAAGAAAAGTTATTAATGTGTGGCATAAGCGGAATTATAAATAGAAACAATACTGCAGTTACTAAATGTGATATTAAGAGCATGAACGACTTAATATCACATCGGGGACCAGATGATGAAGGTTTTTATTGCGGATCAAACTTTGCTTTTGGACACAGGCGGCTTCAGCGTAGCCTAGCGCGTGACTCAGGAAAATCGTGTTTCTTGCAGGAACATAGGTCACAGGTATGCCGTCGCTACAGCCATCTTTTGGAACGTCAATATCCCCTGTCAATGCAGATCCACCCCAAGTACTTAAATCAATCGTCGTTACAACGTGTGATTCAGTTCCGAGACTCTTTGCCACTTTTTGGGAACACTTAATTTCACCGTCATGACGCTGACCATAATGGAACGATAATGCGTGGCATGTATATCCTTGGCTGTTTGCAATTGCAAGCACTGTTGCCGAATCAAGACCACCAGATAAAAGTACAACAGCTTTTTTCGACATTAAGAATCTTCTCTAGGATTTGGAATTCTTTTCCCAAGTTTTTCAAGCAATTCTTTTGATTCGTCGTCAAGATCCGTCGGCGCAACAATATGTATTACTGCATAAAAATCACCAACTTTATCTTCAGAAGCTTTTGCGCCCTTCCCCTTAACTCGCAATCGTTGGCTACTAGAAACACCTGCGGGAATTTTCATCTCTACAGTTCCACCAAGTGGAAGCGGCAATGAAAGTTTTGTGCCAAGGGTAGCCTCAACGATGCTCAAATCAACGTCCATCTCAACATCGAGTCCACGACGTTGATAAAGCGGATGACCTCCGACACTCACTGTAATCATCAAGTCACCGTTTGCCCCACCACCCATTCCTTGGTGCCCCTTTCCTTTAAGACGTAATTTTTTCCCTGATTCCATCCCCGCCGGAATCCGAACGGTTGCACTTCCATCTGCCGTTTGTACTTCTTCACTTCCTCCTTTAAGGGCTGTCATAAACGTCACCGTAATCGACGTTTCGATGTTTTGCCCTTTCTGTGCAGGTGCAGATCGTGGCTGCCCGCCCCTGCCTCTTCCACCCATTGCTTCGTTAAAGAAATCAGAGAAATCCACACCCCCTCCGCCACCGAATCCTCCACCTCCGAAACCCCCTCCTTGTTGCCAACGGGGATCGCCTCGGAATCCGCCTTGAGGTCCTGCCGAACCGTACTGGTCATACATTTTTCGTTTTTCTGCATCTGAAAGCGTGTCGTATGCTTCTTGCACTTCAGAAAATTTCGTCGCTGCATCATCATCTTTATTGACGTCTGGGTGATACTTACGAGCAAGTTTTCGGTACGCCTTGCGAATTTCATCTGCTGTTGCCGATCGATCGACTCCAAGTAGCTGGTAATAATCATTTGATGCCATGGGAGGGAAGTATACCCGCGCACTGCTCGGGTATCCTGTGCGTATTCTCATGGACCAAGACACACATACAGGCGAAACCACCATGTCCATCGGCGATCATATTGAAGATCTCCGTAAGCGGATTATTTGGTCAATTCTTCCCCCACTCCCCTTAGCCGTCCTGTTCTTTATGCTCGCAGACCCAATTGTGCGATGGTTCCTCGTACCTCTGTACACCGTGCTTGAAAAACACGGGCTTCCTGCACACGTACAAGTTCTTAGCCCGCCTGAATTTTTACTCGTAGAAATGAAAATTGCAATCGGTGCTGCAATACTCGTGGCAGGTCCATGGATTCTCTATCAACTTTGGAAGTTTGTTTCCCCAGGATTACACAAACACGAACGTCGGTTTGTGTACTTTTTGATTCCAGGCAGTGCCATCCTTTGCGTAACTGGTTTGTCGTTGATGTACTACATCATGCTCCCGCTCATTCTTGATTTTATGGTGACGCTTGCTGGTGGCGTAAGTGTGCAAACTGAGTTGATCACGTTAGGTGATTCTATTTCCCCTCTCACAATCCCTATACTCGAAGAAGTTCCGGGAGTTGCAGCTGTTGGTGATGCTTGGGTCAAAATGCCGGAAGGCGTTTTTGAAATTGCAATTCCAGCTACCGAACAAGGCATGCTTGAAACATTGCAATTACCCATGAATCAAGGATCTCTTATTTCACAACAATTTCAACTCAGCAGTTATTTAGGCTTTGTACTTCTCTTGATGTTTGCAATTGGCATAGCGTTTCAACTTCCGATGGTTATGTTGTTACTTGGCTGGCTTGGTATCGTTACTCCAGATTGGTTGCGAAAAAACAGAAAATATGCGTTGCTTATTCTTGGCATTGTTTCTGCAATGATTACTCCACAAGATGCGGTATCGATGCTCATGATGCTCATACCACTGTACTTACTTTACGAATTTGGCATTGCACTCATTGTTTGGGTTCCTGTGTCTAGAGTCGCCGGCAAAATCGATGACGCATGATGAAACACTGATGCGTCATGCACTCGCTCTTGCAGATCAAGCTGCTGCGATAGACGAAGTTCCAATTGGCGCTGCAGTTTTTTTAGATGGCGAAGTGGTCGGCGAAGGGTTCAATCACAAAGAATCTACAAATGATCCAACTGCCCACGCTGAAATAATTGCGATTAACAATGCTGCAAAAAAACTAGGTCGGTGGCGATTGCATGATTGCACACTCGTCGTCACACTTGAACCTTGCCCGATGTGCGCAGGCGCTGCAGTTAACGCACGAATTGAAAGGATAGTGTTCGGGGCTCACGATCAAAAAGCGGGTGCATGTCGAACCCTGTACAACATTGCCGACGACGAACGCTTGAACCACCGTTGTGAAATTACAGAGGGTGTACTTGCTGAAGAATGTGTTGAAAAACTACGCGTTTTTTTCAAAGCGAAGCGGTAAGTAGGTTGTCAATCAACACTGTTGCATAACTTCCTGCGGGCAATTCAAACTGTACACGTACAAATCCACCATGCTCATCAACTCCACTTCCAATTGACGTATTCTTAACTGGAACACGGAGTGGTCTTCTTGCACCAGCTGCTAAGAGTTTGTCATTTTGTTGCAATTCATCTCGCACGCCATATTCCACAAGATCTTCAAGTTCAGCTTTCAACACATCGCCACTTGGCATGCGCATCTTCGGCCCCCAGAGTGGTCCTGTTGGAGAGATTTCGATTTGCTTGGCTCGCTCTTGCAGATCATCTTCCTCAGAAACCTCGAATGTTCTTCCACCACCATCATGTTGCCATGCAAGGTCGCCTAACAATAACGTATCCCAGGTTCCATCTATTTGCCGTCGAGAAAGTGTTCGATTAAATATGTGAGATTGCAATGCGTTAATCCATAATTTTTGCATCGTTTTTGAAATGCGCTTACAAGCATCTTGACTTGTTTTTCCACACACCAATGCTTCAAGAACGTGTTGTTGCACAGGGTTTCCAAGCGGCCATGCGTCAAGTGCTTTTTTCCACTCCCCTTCATTTGCAAATTGATGATGTCTTTCATTGCCTGAAAGAATGAGGAAAAGAAGCTCGTCAAATTTGTTCGTAATCAATGCAGCCCCAAACAAATGGTTGTTCGCATCATTTCCAAAGCGTTGCACACCAAAGGCGTTTGACAGACCCATTATAGAAATCACTTCTAACCGTTTTTGTAACGTTGTCACTTTGATTGGATCAATATCGCGAATACGAATATCAAAACGATTTCCAAGAAGATGCCCAAATCGTAATTTATTGGTGTGCCGATCTTGCCACAATAAATCAAGACCATCGTGTGAAAAAGAAACTTCGCGGTTAGCCTCCCCGGGAGTGTGAATTGACACCAATTGGGTTGTAACTGCGTTTCGATCTTTTCTTCCGGCTGTTCCGATTGCCCTTGGTTTCACACCAAATTCTTTTGCGATCAAACGAACCATCAAATCATGTGTAATCCCAGTTTTTCGCACGCACAAATAGACGTGCTCACCCTCTCCACAAGGTTCATATAATGGGAGTTCATCAACAACAAAATCTTCGGGTCGATTCTTGATTGTCTCAGAAAGTTTCTGCTGCTGTTCAGATTCGATCATTTTCTAATCCCAGTCGAAATGATCTTCAGCAGGATTACTCTCTTCAGTATCAATAGGGTTACGTTCAATTTCATCTAATACTGATTCTTCTACAAAAACTGGGACATGGTTTGCAATCGCTAGTGCTATTGCATCACTCGGTCTACAATCAACCGAGTAATCATCTCCACCTTGGAGCATAATGAGTTTCGCAAAAAAAGTACCATCTTTTAGATCATCAATTGCAACTTGATGCAAAAAACCACCAAGGTGTTCGATGACTGAAGAAAGCAATTCGTGCGTTTGAGGCCTAGGTGGCTTAATGCCTTTCAGGCTCCGCTCGATAGCGTACGCTTCGGGCATGCCTACAACAATTGGGAACGTTCGGTCTCCATCGACCTCTTTTAATTCGATAATCTGAGCGTCTGTAAGTTCGCGAATTAAGATCCTTGATATTTCCATTTGAACAGACATCCGTTGCACATGATACGCTTGATGCGGTCGTGTTTTTTGCCTGTTCCTGCTATGATTCGCAATTACTTCGAAAGGTGCATAATCATGCCAGATAAATCATACCAATTCACTTCAGAATCAGTCTCTATGGGTCACCCAGACAAGGTTGCAGATCAAATTTCCGATGCAATTCTCGACGCCATGCTCAAAGTTGACCCGAATAGTCGAGTCGCAGCTGAAACCATGGTTACAACAGGCTTAGTCATTGTTGCTGGTGAAGTCACGTGTGATGGATACGTAGACATCCCACAAATTGTCCGAGAAACAATTCGCCGTATCGGATACACCGATGCAACTCTTGGTTTTGACGCAGACAGTTGCGCTGTCATGGTCACGCTTGATCGTCAATCTCCTGATATTGCACAAGGTGTCAATACTGGTGAAGGCGCCCATTCTGAACAAGGTGCGGGCGACCAAGGATTGATGTTTGGCTACGCATGCCGAGAAACCGACTCACTCATGCCGCTTCCTATTGATTTGTCCCATAAACTTGTCGCAAAACACGCTGCTGTGCGAGAAGAAAAAATTATCCCCCATCTTCGTCCCGATGCGAAGAGTCAAGTCACCGTTGCATACGACGGAAACACACCTAAGCAAGTTACAACTGTTGTTATTTCTACCCAACATGGACCAGAATGGTCAAACAATCAAACTGCACTTAAAGATGCCGTCATTGAACACATCATCAAACCTGTTCTTGGCACTTGGTGGAACGACAACATTGAAGTACATGTCAACCCAACCGGTATCTTTGAACTAGGTGGACCAAAAGGTGACTGTGGTTTGACTGGTCGAAAAATTATCGTTGACACGTACGGGGGACGAGGTCGGCATGGTGGTGGAGCATTCAGTGGCAAGGATCCAAGTAAGGTGGATCGCTCTGCTGCATACATGGCTCGGTATATTGCGAAAAATGTTGTTGCCGCTGATTTAGCAGATGTGTGCGAAATTCAACTTAGTTACGCTATCGGAGTCGCTGAGCCAACGTCAGTTCATGTCGATTGCATGGGCACAGCAAAAATAGATGAAACAGACATTTCATTGTTGATTCAAAAACATTTTGATCTAACACCAAAGGGTATTATTAACTCGCTTGGTTTACTTTCGCCAATCTATGCTTCGACTGCCTACCACGGACACTTTGGAAGAACGCCTGGTGAAGGTGGCAAAGGCTCGTTTTCTTGGGAATGTACTGATAAAGCTGATGCGATGCGTTGCAACTGTGATTGCAAAGCAACCGCTGAGTAACAAATGCAAGATGCACGAAGTATTGCTTGCGCAAGCATTGCAAGAGCGTTCAAACGGTTTCCAGATCTTGATCCTTCATCTCTCGCGTGCGATGATTTAGACCAAAGAGATGTATCACTTGCAAAAGCAATAGACCATTCAGTGCGCCGGCGTTGGCTTACACTAGCTGCGGTTATCGAACACGCATCAAAGCGCCCCTTTGTAACTCTTGAGCCACCCGTTGCAGCAACATTACTTGTTGGAACAGCACAATTATTATTATTCGATCGTCTTCCAGATCACGCTGTGATTGATTGCGCAGTTGAATGGACAAGGCATGGTGGTAAACGACCAAGAGCAACGGGTTTTGTTAATGCTGTGCTCCGAAAAATAGTGAAACTTCGTGGTTCTCTTGAACAAACGGGTGAAATTGGCAACAACAACCACCTTCCTCGATCTAACGGTTCGTGGTGGCACCTCTCTGAACCAATTTTTAAAAATACAGCGCCTCAGTTTGGATTTAGTAAAAAAGTTTGGGAACGAATTGAGAAGCAACTCGGAAAAGAACATGCAACGTTGTTTGCACAAAATGCAATTGCAGAACCTCCATTAATTGTGACTGGTGATTCTCTCCCGGATTGTGTGATTCCACATGAGCAACATCATTTTGGCATTGTTCCCTCCGAATTAAATATTGCTGATCTTATTGCTCAATCAGCTAATCTTCGGGTGCAAGATCCAACTTCCGGAACTTCGCTTTCACTACTGCGTTGGATGGAACAAACGCCCCACCGTATATTAGATTTGTGCGCAGGTCGTGGAACAAAAACCAAACAACTTCGCGCCCTTTTTCCAAATGCAATGATTGGGGCAACTGAACCAAACGATGCAAGAAGAGCGTCGCTACAAGAAATTGCTAGAGATCTTGATGTCACCGTATACGTTCCAGATGGCGAAGGACCAACCGAACCATTTGATCTTGTAGTCGCTGATGTTCCTTGCTCAAATAGCGGTGTTTTTTCCAGAAGGCCAGAAGCAAAATACCGTTACGATGAAAAACACATCGCATCTCTTGTTGAATTGCAACAAACAATTATTCGAGATGGCGTTGCCGTTCTCAATCGGGGAGGATATTTCTTATACGCCACCTGCAGCATTGACCGTGAAGAAAATGGTAGCCAAGTGGCTTGGATGAAGCGTAAAAGACAGCTTTCTCTGATCGAACAATCCACCGCTTTGCCTAATGGAACCCCGACATCCGATCCAATGACGTGGCATGATGGTGGATTTGCCGCCCTACTACAAAAAGATACCTAGCCAACCAAACTCTGGTTGGGTACAATCCCGCGATTCACTATTAACCAATGAACTTACTTGACCATCTCCAACTTGACACCATGCGAGTGTACCTAGAAGCAACCGATCGCCAAAGTGCGATTGGTGAACTCGTTGACACGCTCGCGAGTACTGGTAGCATTTCGGATGCAGAAACAATCAAACATCTTGTGTGGGAACGGGAGTTACAACGAACAACTGGTATTGGAGAAGGGCTCGCTATACCACATGGTCGTTGCGATAAACTCACAAATCTTGTGATGGCAATGGGAAGGCCCGCAACACCAATTGATTTTGCAAGCCCAGACAAACGCCCTGTTGAGCTTGTCATCTTACTTGTCTCTCCTGCTAACAATACTGCTGATCACATCCAAGCACTCGGGCGCATTAGCAGATTGATGGTCGATCGAACTTTCCGCGAAGCCGCCTACGCTACTGATTCGGCCCAAACATTGTTCGACCTTTTTCATACAGCCCTTTCAGAATAAACCGACTGCGGGTCGGTTTATTTCTGAAGCAATTCCCATTGAAGTTGAAGGCGAGGGGCACGTGGGTTAAAAGTATTCGCTGCAAATGATGCATCGATTGCTTCTTCGTGACGCCCAGCTCTACGGAGCCATGCAACGTAATCTTCCCATACAAGTGTCCAGTGTTCATTACTCTTGAGCGTGTCAAGATAAAACCGTTGGACAAATTGGGGATCTCGGTGCAATTGCAAATTTTGCCCAAGTAACATCATCGCTCTTTGATCTTCTCCAACAAAGTTATTCAAGCGACGAAGCAATCTCTCCGATTCTTGTAGTTCTCCCTTTGTTTCATATATCTTTGACATCGCAAGGTCAATATTCGGGTTGCTTGCAAATCCAATTCCCCCGTCAATCATTGGGCCACTGAGTTTATAGTAAGACAAAGCGCGTTGCAAATCACCATTCTTCACCGAAGCATTACCCGCAACCCCAAGCAACAGTACCGCTGCGCTTTGTATGACAAATAATAATATAAGAAACGAAAAAACACCCACTAGTTTACCCAGTGGTTTTATTACTCCATGAAATTTCAATTGGTGTCGGTGCAAACTTACATTTTGCTCTTTGATAAGTTGTACGCCCTTCCAAATAATCCACGTACTAACAAGAGACATACCAACGGCCATCAACATCGGTACAGATGCGTACAGCCCGCGGAATGAGAACCACCCTATGACAAACGTTGCTGCGATTCCTATTTCTCCTGCAAGTGTCACGTCATAATTTTGCGTTTTTCGTGCTATTTTCTTTCCAGTAGCGCTGCTTACAAATCCAACGGACAAGGCGTTATTTGGGCATGCGTCAATGCAGTCCATCGTTTTCATGCATCCCGAATCAACAACCATGCTGTGAATGTGCACTTCTTCGTGCACGCGCACATTGGAAGTACATGCAGCAGTGCATTTTCCACACTGCTGACAATTCTCATTTACACGCACTCGCATTGATGAAACGCGATCAAGGGGCGAGAAAAAACCTCCGTATGGACAACCATAGGTGCAAAAACCTTTTGCACCTAGAACATAGACGGTGGCAAATCCACAGATGAATAAAAATGGAACTGCCATGAGAGGTGTGACAAACGATTCCCAGTAGTTGGAAGTTGTTAAATCTGTTGTAATAGTCGGCCATTGCAATTCTGGTTGCAACCAGGGTGCAAGTGCAATGCGATAAAAAAGTGGCCATACAAACATGTATAAACCTAAACAAAGAGGAACCCAACCGAGTAATCGAACACGAAATGGTTTTGGACGAATACCGGATTTCCGAAGTAGTGCGTAGCACCAATCTTGTAAGAATACGACGTGGCATCCCCAACCACAAAACCACCGACCAAAAATCCATGTTGAGATCAATGCGAGTGCAAAGAAAATTGTCCCTGCATTGATGACACCATTTTTAACAAATTCCATCCCCTCTGATGGTTCGATAGGTGTGATGGTTTCTCCACCAAACACTAGCCACAACCCCACGTGCAATAAGATGAGAACCTGGACGAGAATTAATACCGTCCATCGCAACCTCCCCCGCTTCCTCTTAGGAATCACAGCCAATGAAATATCAGAAGTTCCGCTCACACTGCACACTGTACGGCGAATGAGCGGAACAAAGGAGAGATTTTAGTAGAAAGTTTCTATTCCGAGAGAAGATCGGCTGGTAAATGTCGCTCAACAATATCGCGGATTTTAGAAAGAGCGCGGAGTTGAATTTGTCGAACACGTTCCTTGGAAATCCCAAGTTGTTTTCCAACCTGTTGAAGCGTGAGCAACGGTGGATTTTGTGGGCAATGTAACCCAAAACGAAATCGCATCACTTCTTGTTCAGTATCTGTTAGCACAACATCACCTGAACGTAGAGCGAGTCGGATAGCAAGAATTCTATCGTCCTCGCTTGAGCCAATTTCGACATCTGAAATTTGCATTTCGCGTTCTGGGTCAACTTCAAATGGAGCAGTATTTTTATGTTTAAGTTGTTTCTTTCCGTATCTGTTAAATGCTGCAGAAAGTGCTCTGCAAGTATAAGTTGAAAACTTAAAACCAAGTTCACAATCAAAACGGTCGACACAACGTACGAGTGCAATGTTACCTTCGGCTACTAGATCTCCGTATTCACCAGCAGCATACGTTCTTTTTGCCATAGCAAGAACGAGCGGAAGGTTGCATTCGACAATGTGGTCCCGTCGGTCAAGTGCAATATCAAACCACCTGAGTAATTCGTCTATATCTGTATCAGTCTGTGGAGTTGCCTTGGCTAGACGTTCCTGCATTTTTGTCACACGCCACCGGGCGTAATTGTATTGGCGAAAAAGTGTCACTTCCTCTTCGCGGGTGAGAACTCGTCCCCCTGAGTTTTTTGTATTTGATTCTAAATCTTGGCCTGGCGAGTACCAAGCAACTGACATTCGAGGTACCGAATCGGGCTCTTCAAAGATCGCTTTCTCTGCATTACGTTTCTTAATGAGAGGAGATTCGATAACTTTGATCGAATCTGTCATCGCGATCTCGATTCGCCGAAGCTCTTGAGAACTTCTTTTTCTGCGAGTTGCTACGACAATGACGCGTGGTTTCTCACCATGGATTTTTTGCCTTGGTTTTCTTGGCATTTGAATGTAACCCCTTGTTAAAGACATGACCGTTCGGACTGCGAATTCAGAACGCACGGCATCACCATCTACGCGGTGAGCCGTAGATCGTGAACCGAATTTTCAATTTTTTTTGCTTTTTTTCGAAAAGATTCCGAATATGCCGTTTTCACGTAAAAAACGAGGGTTTTTACTCTGGTTCATCACCAGACAGATCGTAGATCCAACCCTCATTCATTCGTGTCCAATCTAAAATTTCGCCATCATTGAAGAATAAACCTAGCTCTCGCTCTGCTGCTTCTGGGCTATCTGAACCATGAATGAGGTTAAAACTGTTTGAAACGCCAAAATCGCCACGAATTGTGCCTGCCTCTGCTTGAGAACCAAAGGTGGCTCCCATCATTTTTC
>JABHZL010000004.1 GCA_018656645.1 Phycisphaerae bacterium | reverse complement strand
CATCTGTGACAACTATCTTTACTCGATAGTTGATGACCAATTTACATCCTCTGCATTTTGTAGCCATTGAATTAGAGGTACTGGTAATAGATTGTGCTCTGCAAGTTCGCTTGTTTTAACCCAAAGAAATGCTAGATGTTCTTCGTCTGGTGAGGCTGGCATTGGTGTTACATCTTTAGTTAAATTGTGTTCTACGTCAAAGACAAGTGAAATTTCACAATTGTCATCCCACGCATTTTCAATCGCTCCCCGAAATTGCCCAACAGTAACATCTGCGCCAATTTCTTCTTTGATTTCGCGAGCAAGGGCAAACTTTGCACCTTCTCCCAAATCTATATGCCCACCTAATAAGAATGTGTAATCACCGTCTTTCTGTTTGCAAAGAAGAAGATGATTGTTGTCTTTTATAATTCCTCTAACGATGTAATGGAAGTTTCCATATTGCATTAAATGTATTCTATGTACTTAGCCCAAACTTATTGGTAAAAGATCATCGATTTTTATTGACAAGCTGACCATGAAGCGATAACTGTGAGCAAATCTTGTACATCTACGATCCCATCTTCATTTATATCTGCATCACATCCTTTAGGATTTGAACATTCGCCCCAGCTATTGATGATGAACAAAAGATCTTTGACATTAACTGTACCATCGCCATTGACATCTCCTAAAATTGGAGTGATGGGTATTTCATAGGTTGCAGTATCCATGATAAGTGGCGCGCTTTTTCCCTCAAGCTCCCATTGCTCATAAGCTATTTGTCCTTTGTCATCTGTAACATTAGCATCACGTAGGAATTCAATATATTCCTTACTAGTTGTTTGGTGATAAAGAGTTGCAATTACTTTCTCAGCACATTCTGGTATTGCATAACTTGTGTCATCCCAATGTTGCCCATCCTCATAGCTGTAATTAACAGGAGCGGCTTGAATCGCTTCAAATGCTGCATTGGTGAATCCCATTGGAGGGATTCTATTATCAGAGAGAACAACATTATTTAATACAAGATGAAATGATTCGCCCGGTGGTAAGCCAACAGTGTTTCCCAATTTTTCTGAAATGCCAACTATTGTTTCGTATACTTTCGTGTCATCAGTTGTGAGTTCGGCAGTGTTAAGGTCATATGTTCCATGTTCTTGAATCAGGTTGTCGAATGAATCAAAAAAGCGAAGGTTAATCCAAATTCTTCTACCTTCGGGATAGCCTGTTGGGAGGCTGTGTCCAGTCATATTTATAACACGAACATTGAGATCATTACCACTAGATGAAATCTCCATGTCGGACGCCTTTTCCATAAACACATGTGTTCGTTGTTGATTTAATAGAATGCTTTCATCGCTAAGACCTGTTTCTGAGTCATCGTATAAATTTCTAACAGCACCTAAGACCCAACTGTTTGAACCAACAAAACTATGGGTTGGAACATTTTCTCTTGGGCCTACATCAGGTAATTCCCAAAAGACACAATCTGCACCATCATTAGCAGGCATGTGACAGTCTTGGCAACTGTGCACTGCAGCATCGCCATTATTTCCAGTGAATCTTCCGTCTGAGAAGATGACTCCATCATCAGTTGCAAATGAGCTATGTAGCCATTCACTATATGTTCGTTGCTCTGGCATCATTTCATAAATGTTGCTATTTGGGTGCGGCGCGTCCATAGCATTTGGGAGATATGATCCATCGCTTTGTAGCGAAAGTACAGGGTTTGAAAGATCATGACAACTTCCACAGAATAATGCTTCTTCATGAAATGTTGAGTAGATGATAGGAACACTGTGCATGTTTACACCAACATCATCAAGTGGTCCTCTTCGAACTTCAATTGGATCAATAATGAAACTTCCATTTCCTGGTTGTGTTGGTAAGTCGCCTGTGCTTACGAGATAATCTAATATATCAATGTCCTCAACAGGATTTTGTATAGAAGAAACAGGATCAACAGATCGGTGGCAGAAGTCACAACTAATACCATCGTAGTCATCTTCAATCAATGCAGAGCCATCAGCGGGAGTGCCTCTGCCCATTAGATATCCTGTTGGCATATGACAACGTATACACATCACCCCAGAATCCTTGGCATCTTGATTTGCAATGGTCATTGCAGCATGAAATATTGGATCTCTCGATGCTTGCGCCATCATACTTGTCATCCAGTTGTTGTATGGGGCAACGACTTCATCTGGGTTATTGTCATCATCAAATTTATGACAGTTAATACAATTGAATTGACCTACTGTAAACCAATCATAACCAAGAGGATCAGGCTGTGATCCTGGATGATAGAAATCAATTTCACTGGTGGGTACTTGAGTCTGATCTGCTAATGTGATAGTCGCGCCCTGCAAAAGCAAAGAACTTGTTAGTAGGCTAAATAATATGGTATTTCTAATCTGCATCTTTTCCAGTAAATTCTTCGGCTTTATGCTACTTAGGTTGCACTAAATACATAATATTTATAATACTCGGTGTATCGATAATTTCAAAACTATTTTTAAATTATTTAGAGTTATAGGAATTAAATATTTTAAAAAGTGTATGAAGTTATCTTTATTAATGTTTGCTGTCAAAAGCGGGTTAGTGGATTCAAACACCCGACATTCACGTTGGCAAGGTGTAACTACGCCGACTTAACACAACCAATAACGCCAATGTCGGGCGATTTTGAGAAGGGAGTTACAGAAACTGTCATTATTTATTTTCCTTGCACCACGATACCTGTAGCAGGGTGGGCAATGGATTGTGTAGGACCTAGAAGCGTGGAGATTGTTGGCGTAATAGCATCCGCCCATTGTTGGTATCCCTTAGAACTTAGATGTAAAAAATCGGGCATGATTTTTTTTGAAATAGTTCCATCATGTTCTAAGAACCGATCTCCAATTGGTAAGAAAGTTACATTTTTCACATCAGAATACGTTGCTTGTAATGCTTGGTTTACTTGTAAAATATCTCCACGCATTTTGTTGAAGGATTCCCCGCGAGGAAAAATATCCAACAGTAATACGTGAACCCCTGAAATTTCTTCTGTTAGTTTATTGACAACCGCGACGACCCCTTCGTAAACCTCATCAATTGAATCCTGGCCACCGCCGAAATTATTAGTACCAATCATTACAACGGCTAATTGTGGTTCAATTCCATCGAGATGCCCATGTTCAAGTCGCCAGAGTACGTGCTCGGTTCGATCTCCGCCGATTCCTAGATTAAGGGCGCCATACTTTTTGAACGCATTATCCCAAACTGCATCACCTGCCCCTTCCCAACCTTGTGTGATTGAATCACCGACGAAAATGATATCCGCGTTTTTTTTAGAATTATCAACTTCATTTTGAATTTTTGTTACTCGTTGCAACCACCACGCTTCTTCGCGAGGTTCTGGTGTGATTGCGCTACCATCTCCTGGTTGAGAAAAACAGAGTGAAAGCAATATTGGTGTTAGCATGGTGTAATTATATCTAGTAACGCGCTAGGTAAAGTCTTTTTTATATTTAAACCCGCAGAATAGTGAATGCTAGTACTATATTTCTATACTATTGTGTAAGTTGATTTATAGAACGTGCAACCCTCAAGCCCAATTGGAATGTCCAAATAAAAGATGTTTGTAATTCCAAGTATTGCAGCGTGTGTTTTATTTGCGCAAATGGGTGATAACGAAGGTGAACCGCAACATGATTTACCAAGCCATATTATGAATATGGATTCACCAGTGCTTTCGCCAAGTCAAGCACTTGAGTCATTTGTCATGCAGGATGGTTTTTACATGGAACTTGTTGCCAGCGAACCTATGATTCAAGATCCAGTCTCTGCGGTCTTTGCGCCTGATGGTTCGCTTTGGGTCGTAGAGATGCAATCCTTTATGCCAGATGTCGATGGCAACAACGAACTTGCACCGATCAGTCGAATTGTGCATTTGACAGATACCAATAGCGACGGCATTATGGACGAGTCAACGGTCTTTATGGATGGTCTTGTATTGCCAAGAAGTTTGGCGATTGCACATGACGGTATTTTGGTAATTGCGCCGCCTAACTTGCTGTACTGTCGTGATCTTGATGGCGATGGAAAGTGTGATGACATTCGAGTGTTAACAGGTGGGTTTGGCGGACTAGACTCGATCGAACATGCTGGCAACGGCATGATGTACGGTCTGGACAATACGTTTCATAATTCGCAACATGATTTTAGTTTTACATTTGATAGCGATACTCTTACGTCAATTCCAGTTCCAGCCCACGGGCAGTGGGGTATAACGCAAGACGACTACGGAAGACAGTATTACACGCCAAATTCCTATCCTGTACTTATTGACGACTTACCTAAGCAATACGCAAGGCAACGAGGGCAGGCTAGGTCAATTGATGGATTGTATCGAGGCATTACTTCGGATAATCGTGTGTGGCCAGTGCATCCAACGCCTGGCGTGAATCGCGGCTACCAAGAAGGTCGGCTTGATGATAATTATAAACTCACAAGGTTCGATGCAGCTTGTGGACCGTCAGTCTATCGCGATACTTTGTATGGCGATGATTTTGAAGGCGATGTTTTTGTATGTGAGACTGTTGGCAACTTAGTATCACGATTTCATATTGAAGATAACGGTAACGGTTCGTTGCGTGCAGTACCTGCGTACGAACGTGCTGAGTTTCTTGCGTCAACCGACGAACGATTTCGACCAGTGGGTACACTCAACGGTCCCGATGGTGCGTTGTATATAGTTGACATGTATCGCGGCATTGCGCAGCATCGAATGTTCGTTACATCGTTTCTGCGAAAACAAATTCTCGCAAGGGGTTTAGAAAGTCCACTAGGACTCGGGAGGATTTGGCGAGTTATACCGACTAAAACGGTGTTACGAGAAACGCCTGATTTAACTTTAATGAAAACAGAAGAACTTGTCTCTGCTCTTACGCATGTCAACGGAACAGTAAGAGATTCTGCACAGAGGTTACTCGTTGAAGCCGCAGACGAAAACGCAGTTGAGATGCTTGAGGATATAGCAAAAAGTGGAGCTCGCGACCGTGATAGGATTAAAGCACTCTGGACATTACAGGGCATGAATCTTTTGAAAAAAGATCTGCTATTGGCATCGCTTGCCGATGTCCATCCAATGGTACGTACAAATGTGATTCGGCTATTAGAACCGTGGATTAACGAAGATAAAACGTTTGAAGCAATCACAAAACTTCGTAGTGATGAGAACTTTTACGTACGTCGACAAGTCGCGCTATCTGCGAGTATGCGATATGGCCCTAAGGCGATTTTCTTTTTGCTTGAGCAACTTGGCAATGTAGAAAACAAGAAGTTTCGTTCCGCAGCACTCGCTTCTCTCATGGGTAGGGAACGCGAAGCACTTGATCTTGTTGCAATTTCAAACGCGCTAGATGCCGACACACCATTAAACCGAAAGACGCTTGCTGCAATCGTGCTTCAGTTACTCGATGCTAAAAACGAGAATACGAATACCAAACTTCTAGATTTCGCAACAAAGCAAGCGAAACAACATGCTTGGCAAAGCGACGTTGTGCTCAGTGCTATTCTTGCAAAGCAAAGGCAAAAACAATTGCGATTAGCTAGAAAACCAAAACGGTATAACGAGTTGTTTGAAACAGTTAGTTCATCGCTCTACGAAGTTTCTTCGGCTCTCAACGATTTTCTTTGGTGGGAGGGGCGAAGCGATGTGCAGGAATATATTCCAAAACGCGTTGATAAAACAGTTGCTAATCTCATTAGCCGAGGCAAAAAAATCTATAACGTTTGCAAAACATGCCACCAAGTCGACGGTCTTGGATTGCCTCCGACATATCCACCCCTTGTCGATTCTCCGTTTGTTCTTGATGACAAGGGCAACCTTATCAAAATCATGTTGCATGGTTTGTCGGGCAAAATTACCGTAGGAGGCAAACATTACGATGAAAGCATGCCTCCTGCACCAATTAGAAACGACTACGACATTGCTGCGGTAACGACATACATCCGGCAAGTGTGGGGGAACGAAGGCGATGCGATTACGCAATCAGAGGTTGCCTCAATGCGAGAAAGATATAAGGATCGTAGTAGTATG
>JABHZL010000100.1 GCA_018656645.1 Phycisphaerae bacterium | reverse complement strand
CCACCTTCCCTGTGGCTTTTTGCAATAAAAACCACTATCTCAGTACGACTGAGGTACGCCTTGTCTCAAGAAATCATAGCAGATTGCCCGCTATTCGTTGACACTGAGGGGGGGGTGCGATACCCTTCCTAGTCTTAGAGCGGTTATTCTTACCGTTTTCATATCCCACAGTTTCTCCCCTAATGGAGCATTTTTAATGTTGACCCCCCGAAGCCGATTTTTTGCCATGGTATTGACCTTTGTTTTGGTCGCTTGCTCAACTGTCACTCGCGCACAAGATGCGGATGTTGAGGCACTTGTTGATGACTTTGTGCATTACGCTTTGATTGCAAATGTAGATCTTGCTGAGGCAAACGCAATTGCCTTATTGAGAACTGAAATGAGTGATGCTGCGTTTTATGAACTTGTCAACGAAACGAAGCAGCGGCAAGATCGCTTTGATCGAGCAATCGGTTGGGCATTGTATGTTGACCGATTACAACCACTTGCAGCTGAACTTGAATTGAAAGTTGAAACTGGCCGAATCAGTTTGATTCGAGATGCAGCACGGCTCACAGAAGCAATCGACTTTCTCAGTGGAACAACTCGGCAGCGATTATTAGCTGAAGATCGATTGATTGCTGCTGGTGAATACGCTGTGCCGCCATTACTTCGAACAATGTTTGAAAATCCCGATGCGCGTACAACACGTATGGTCAGCAAAATGTTGACTGATATTGGTGGAGATGCGGTGCTTCCTTTGACTGTTGCTTTGCCTCACCTGAGTGGTGAATCACAAGTTGTTGTGTGTCGTGTTCTTGGTGATATTGGATATGCGCACGCTTCACCTGCATTACTTACTTTGGCAAATGCAGATGGTGCTAATCCTGCAGCAGCTCAAGCTGCTGCAAAAGCGCTCACTGCTATTGACATTGATCCAAATTCGAACATCTCTACATTGCAAACAGTTGTCGCAGGTCAATTTTTTGACCGGCAAGTTTCTGTTATGCCAGCAGCTATCGCAGGAGTGAATAACTTTTGGGTATGGGATGATATGTATGGTTTAGAAACACGCGATGTTCCTGAAGCAGTGTTTGATGATGTCATGGCGATGTATTTCGCAGCAGGGGCACTTTCAAATGACCCACAAAATGAGCCTGCGATGAGTATTTTTGTGGCATCAAACTTGCGCCGCGCTCGAGAACTTGGCGGAAACGATGATTTGGTCTACGGAAATCTTGCATATAGCCCAGAGTTTTACGCAACTGTCTTTGGACCTGAAGTTGCAAGTGATGTACTACGAATCGCACTTGCACGTCGTGATACACCTCTTGCACACGATGCAATTGCAGCGCTTGCTCGAACTGCTGGCTCAGCAGCAGCCGTGACCGGAACAGACCAACCACTAGTAAATGCCATGTTCTACCCAGATCGTCGCGTTCAATACGAAGCAGCCATGACTATCGCTTCAACGCTTCCGGAAATGAACTTTGAAGGAAGTTACAGGGTAGTACCACTCCTTGCTTCTGCAGTCCGAAGTGGCAACGCAATGTACGCAATCGTGATTGGCGAGGACGAAGAAACAAGACGTCGGATTGCGACTTCCCTTGAATCAATGGGGTGGTCGATGATGGGTGAAGGCACAGATGCGACAAGTGCAGTTGATGCAGCAGGCATCGTTCCAGGAATTGATCTTGCAGTTGTTGCAGCACGAAGTGCTGACCATGGGCAAAATGTAGCGAGTGAACTTGCCATGTTGACCCAAACCACCGCGACGCCAGTATTGGTTTTAGCAGATGGCGTTGATGTACAAATACTAAGAAATGCAATAGAAAACCAAGATATGGTAGCTGCAGGCAATATAGCAATTACTGATTCTGCACTTGCTGCAGTGTTGGAGGGTCTATTAGCAAAAGCTGCTGGCGGCAGATTAGAAGCAGCTGAAGCGGAGTTGTTTGCTGCGAGAGCTCTCGCCGTTTTAAGAGACATTGCACTTGCTGATACTGTCTTAGAAGTTGATGATGCAACGGGAGCATTGGTTGATGCACTTGCATTAAGTGACCCAATGACGCAAGCACTCGTTGCAGAGACACTTTCCATGGTTAATTCACCGCTTGCCCAACAAACGTTGGTCAGCGCTGCACTCGCTGATGGACAAATGGACGACCGCATGATGCTGCTTGATGAAGCCTCGGCATCTGTTCGACGGTGGGGTAACTTAACCCAAGATTGGCAAGTTGCAGAAATTATCAACCTTGTTGAATCAACAAGCGGTGACCTCGCAGATGCAGCAGCTCGTTTGAACGGTGCAATAAATCATCCCGGCACGTCCGTCATGATCTTTATGCCCTGATTGGCATCATGCTACTAATTTAGCCGCCCTAGCTCAGTTGGTAGAGCGAAGCTTTCGTAAAGCTTAGGTCACGGGTTCGACTCCCGTGGGTGGCTTTAACGCATTGACCCGCGGCCAGGTTGACCGCGGGTCAATTTATTATTCTTCGTATCGTTCTTCTTGCTCTTGGATATAACTACCTTGCTCAGTACGTTCCTCTTGCATCGCTTTGTCGGTAGCAAAAGAGCCATCTACGATCGCGTCCATTGTGGATGTTCTGTTGCTGCTCTTTTGGGCTTTTTGACAACCCAATGAACATGCTAATAGTACCAATGAACCAACTAAAACACTGTATGGTCTAGTTATTTGCTTAGTCTTCAAGACCGGTGTATCCACCACTAGTTTGGGAAGAGGTTGTGGTTGTTGTGCCAGTCTTGACAACGTTCCCATTTTCATCAAGTGTTTCATGGGTTGTTGTTCTTCGAGTTGTTGTGCCATTGGCTTGTTGCTGTTGATTAGCACGTTGTTGTTGTTGCTCTTGGTCATTGCCAATTGCCCCGCCAACGAGTGCGCCAACACCAGCGCCGATGAGCGTACCGCCAGTATCACCGCCAATAGCTTGTCCAGCAAGTGCGCCGATGCCTGCACCCCAAGCTGCGCCTTCTTCAGTTTTGCTGCAACCCAGTAGCGAACCAGTTGCGATTGTTGCGATTGTCATTCCAATAATTGCTTTGTTCATAATGAACCTCCTATAAGTATGTGTCGTCTGCAAATACGTTCCACTTTATATAACGCACAAACGACGGCAAATGTTTCGATTATGTATGCATCATAGTACGGATTATTTGGTTTGCCACAGTAAACTTGAAGTAGAAAATAGAAAACTGGGACGGCTCCTCTCGTACATCCTCCGAATGTTCGTGTCCGAACTTGCCATATTTGGCAATATTGTAGGAATCGTCCCAGTCTGGGAGTCCGTAAGTTGTCTATGTGCAGTATGCCATACTTTTTAATCAATCTCAAGAAAAGTACCTTTTTTTCTTCCTGTTTTTACGATTTCCACTTGATATTGCAGCCAATCGCAGGTTTTTGATTTTTAGGAGGTATTTTGCCGGTGTGTAATTGTTCTAATGCAGCAAACAAATCACTTCCATCGGACACGCCGTTTGGAGG
Organism: Phycisphaerae bacterium; assembly: GCA_018656645.1. Classification (GTDB taxonomy): domain Bacteria; phylum Planctomycetota; class Phycisphaerae; order Phycisphaerales; family SM1A02. The sequence goes on along the minus strand of JABHZL010000100.1, from coordinate 2,492 downwards.
CCTAGAATCGTCGCATTGTCCCCGATAGAACAACTGTTGATTTTCGTCGAAGAGAAAAATGTCCGGCGTACAAGTTGCATGAAAAGCCTTCGCTACTTCTTGGGTTTCATCAATAAGGTACGGAAAGTTCCATCTATATTCTGCAGCGGTTTGGAGCATATTTACAGGAGAATCTGAAGGGTACGCAATCACGTCGTTTGAGTTAATGCACACTAGGTCGATTTCATACGCATTGCAACGAACAGAGATTCCACAAAGTGTGTTTGCAATGTGGATGACAAACGGGCAATGATTACAGATGAAGATGATGAGATAACCTTTTTTGTCATCACTAGGAACGTATTGATTCCCCGCAGCATCAGGCAGTGAAAAAGCGGGCATTTGTGTACCAATTGGAATCATCGATGAGGGGGTTTCGGCCATTTCGGAATCTCCTTTGTTCATGTATAATTGTCGGTTCTATGAAGATACACGAATATCAAGCAAGACAACTCCTTGCCGAGGCAGGAATTCCTGTACCCGGCGGTACTATGGTGACTTCTATAAGTGATGCAACTAATGCTGCAAAAACACTTCTCGATGGTGGGGCAACGCTTCTGGTTGTGAAGGCACAAGTGCACGCTGGTGGTCGAGGTAAGGCTGGCTTTGTCAAGCTTTGTCGATCGCTTGAGGAAGTAACTGAAGCTGCAACTTTTATGTTCAATAATCCAATGGTGAGCGTGCAGACTGGTCCTGAAGGGCTCGATGTGACCAAGGTGTTGATTGCAGATGGTGTAGATATTGAAAGTGAATTTTACCTTGCCATTACGATGGATAGAGCCAATGGCACCAACGCACTGATAGCATCAAGTGAAGGTGGAGTTGAAATTGAAACAGTCGCGCATGAAAATCCCGATGCGATTTTGACACAAAGGATTGATCCTCTTGCAGGCTTGCAAGAATACCAAGCACGTCAACTGGCGTTTGATCTTGGATTCACAGGTAGCCAAGTTCGTCAAGCAAGTTCGATCATGATGAAACTAGCCAAACTTGTGGACGAAACAGACGCATCGCTTGCAGAAATTAATCCACTCATTATTACGCCAGGTAGCGATGGCCAAGTGATGGCAATCGATGCTAAATTTGACTTTGATGACAATGCACTCTTTCGGCATCCAAACATCAAAGAGATGTTCGATCCAACTGAAGAAAATGATTCTGAGTTGAAAGCGAGCGAATTTGGCTTAAACTTTATCGCACTTGATGGAAATATTGGATGCCTTGTCAATGGCGCAGGCCTCGCAATGGCAACGATGGACATCATTAAGTTACACGGTGGTAGCCCCGCAAACTTCCTTGATGTCGGTGGTGCGGCAACTCTTGAAGCAGTTACTGAAGCATTCCGAATTATTCTTGCAGACAGTAAAGTAGAAGGTGTTCTCGTTAATATCTTTGGTGGCATCATGAAATGTGATGTGATCGCAGAAGCAATCGTAAGTGCGGCAAAAGAAGTTGGATTTACAGTGCCTCTCGTTGTTCGCTTGGAAGGGACAAACGTTGAAGCAGCACGAAAAATTCTTAAGGCAGCTGAGATGGATATCCCAACGATGCAAACTGCTACTGACTTAGAAGACGCTGCAGCTAGAGTTGCTTCTGCCGTTTCAGCAGTCTGCTAATGCTCATTCTTTTTGATATTGATGGAACAATACTTTCCTCTGAGGGCGTTGGAGTTCGTTCAATTGAACAAACAGGTGAAGCAATGTTTGCAAAACCGTTTTCACTTTCAGGGATGCCAATAGGCGGTCGATTAGACCCACTCATTTGGGAAGACGCGTGCGAGAGGCATGGTATTGATGATCATGCTTCTCTTCACGATTCGTTTCGTTCACAGTACACGGAAGTACTTCGAAGAAATCTAGAAGAAATAACAGTGAGAGTTTTGCCGGGTATTTTAGAATTACTAGCAGCGTTGCAAAAGGGAAAAAACACACTTGGATTGGTTACAGGAAACTACCAAGAAACAGGTTTGATGAAACTTGTTGCAGCAGGTATTGATACTACGCCATTTGTTGCAAATGCATGGGGAACGGACGGAAATGTTCGAGCAGATCTACCGCCTCATGCAATTGCACAACATGGTATCGATGAACCTGTTGTGTTAATCGGCGACACGGTGCATGATGTCACAAGTGGGCATGGTGCTGGATGCAGAGTAATTGCAGTTTGTACAGGGTCGCATGATCGTGCTACACTTAAACGTGTCAAGCCTGATCTTCTTGTTGATGATCTTGCAGACACCGAGGCAATACTGCAATGGATTCAACTGTAAATACTCCTGTTTCCTTAGGTGAACGTATCGCATCACTTGATGTGCTCCGCGGTGTTGCTATCCTTGGTATTTTATTGATGAACATTGTTATATTTGCAATGGTAAATTCTGCGTATGTTTTGCCAACAGTCTACGGTGATCTTGAGGGTGCAAATTGGTGGACATGGCTCTCTCTCCATTACAT